>CALDYC010000039.1 GCA_937941245.1 uncultured Acidimicrobiales bacterium
CCGGCTTGGCAGGTTCCATACGCTTGGCCCCGTGTATTCCGACATGGGCCAGGCTTTTGGACAGCAGTTGCGTCGATGGAGAGATGAGCGGCGCCTAAGTCAGCTGCAGCTATCAGTTCGCGCAGAGGTCTCTCAGCGACATATCAGCCACCTCGAAACCGGAAAGGCACAACCGAGCCGAGAGATGGTTGATCACCTCAGCCGCACGCTCGGATTACCGCTGCGCGACACGAACGTCATGTTCGAAGCCGCCGGTTTCGCCGCCCGACACCGCTCTGACGAACTGCGTTCGGCGCCGTTGCGGGTGGTGTTTAGTGCCGTCCAGCGAGTGCTCGATGCCCACATGCCATTCCCGGCCTATGTCGTTGACCCAGCGTGGGACATTGTGCTTGCCAACCCTGCCGCAATGGATTTGGGTCATCGCCTTGCCGGCCCAGACTGCCCGGCAACGGTGCGGTCCAACGCGGTGCGCGTCATGCTCGACCCGTTGGCCGGGCGGAACTTCGTTCGAAATCTTGCCGAGGTGCAGCAGGGTCTGGTCAGACGGCTTGAACGGGAGATGTTTGCTTCACCGCGTGATGATCGGCTTCGAGAGTTGCTTGGCGATATCAGCGACTATCCGGCTCCGAAGCAACCGCCTACCGCGACCGGTGGCGAACCAGCCGGGACCTTCTATCTCGACTTCGCCACCCATTCCGAAGCCTGGTTCAGCACGCTGGCGGTGATCGACGCGCCGAACGACGTCACCGTCTCTGAGTTACAGATCGAGTCGTTGTTTCCGGCTGACGACGCGACGAGCGAGCGGTACTCCACCAGCAGCTGCTGACCTCACTCGCTGAACTCACTCGCTGAACGGCCGAACCTCTAGCTCCTATAGTCGCAAGCGCGCGAGCTGCGTTGAACGATCCGGCGACACGGGAGCTTCAATGACGATCACCGAACGTCCAACGACCACCGATGCAACAACGACCCCCACCATGCACGGCGGGCTCGCGAACCTTGACGACGAGTTCAGCTATTGGGTCGGTGACGTCGAGGGCACTGTGCCACACAACCTTCGAGGGACCTTCTATCGCAACGGCCCTGGTCGCCAGCGCATTGGCGGCACCCCCTATGGCCACTGGTTCGACGGATGCGGCATGCTCAGCGCATTCTCGATCTATGACCAAAAAGTCCACTTTGCGAACAAGTACGTACGTACCCCGAAGTACATACAGGAAACACGGACTCAGCAGATCAGCTACCGAGGGTTCGGCACCCAGATCCCGGGCGGGCTCCGAAAGAATGTCGCACGCCTTCCTGGCAACCCGTCAAACACCAACCTGGTCCATCAAGGTGGACGCATTCTTACGATGTACGAAGGTGGGCACCCGTTCGAGGTCGACCCGACGTCACTCGAAACGGTGGGCGAGCACAACTTCGACGGTGCGCTCAAACGCAGCATGGTGTTCAGCGCCCATGGTCACGTCCATCACCGCAGCGGCGACTGGTTCAATTTCGGCGCTGGCAACATGGGCTTTGACCGCAACGGGCCGAAGAACTGCTTCAACCTGTTCCGCATCGACCGATCCGGAAAGATGGCTGACCTCGCACAATTCCCGATCGACCGGTTCCCGTTTGCGCACGACTTCATCGTGTCGGACCAGTACGCGATCTTCTTCGTGAACTCGATTCTGATGGGAAGCATCGCCCCGATGATCCTCGGCACCCGCACGATTGCTGATGGGGTGAGCTTCGACAACAACGCTGCCATGCAGGTGATTGTCGTGGACCTCGACACCATGACCGAGGTGACGCGTCTCGAGACTGACCCCGGCGCGATCATTCATTTCGCGAACGCGTTCGAAGACGGCGACACACTGATCATCGACGCTATGCATTCGGACAACTTCGAAGCGAATGACGCGCTTAAAGACATCTTCAATGCCGAGTGTCTTCGCGGCGGTGAGTACCGGCGATACACCATCAACATCACGACCGGCTCACTTGCCTATGAGGTCATGAGCCCAACGAACTCAGAATTTCCGACGTTCAATCAGACCAAAGCCGGACAACGCCACCAGGCGACCTACATGGCTTCGTCGGTCGAGAACGGCCACAACAGCTTCTTCAATGCAATCCAGCGGGTGAGCTTTGACGGCGATATCCAGCTGCACACGCTCGAACCAGGCTTGTTCGGGTCCGAGCCTGTGTTTGCACCCGCTGTGGACTCATCCGACGACGCCGACGGCTACCTGCTCGAGGTGGTGTACGACGCATGGAAGCACCTCAGCCAACTGTGGATCTTTCGGGCAGCCGACATCGCGGAGCCGATTGCCAAGCTGACGTTGCGGCATCACCTGCCGCATCAGTTCCATGGCTTCTGGCACAACGACGTCGAGCTCAAATATGCGCTCCCCTAGCCTGACGGCTCCCGTTCGCGTGTGCCTCGCTCAACGTGGCGGGCGTGACCGGCCAGAACGAATCACCGGCCGGTAACGAGGTGGGGTACCTAACTCGACGGGTCGAGGTTCGTACCCTGGGATGATGGCAGCCCACGCACATGACCACGGACATTCGCATGTGCATGACCACGACGCAATCGACTGGTCCGCGTTTCGCACCAACCGACTGCTCCAAGCGGTGCTCGCACTCGTGGCGATCTCGGCGGCAGCGACGATCGTTGCGCTCGTTGTCCTGTGGCCGTCGAGCGATGGGCGAGACAGCGCCGTTGAGCAGGGGGCGCTGATCGGGCTTGGCTCAGAGCGGTTCGGCGCGACGGTCACCTCCGTCGAGACCGGAACCTGCTCCTATGCAACCAGTAGCAACCCGTCGCAATGCCGGCGGGTCGCCTTTGTCGTTAACGAAGGCCGCTTCGCAGGCGAAACCCACATGTTCCAAGAGTTCAACCTGGCGATCGACTCGATCGCCCCTGACCTGGTTGTCGACGACTCGGTGATGGCCGGCTACGAGCCGACAACTGACGTCTGGTTCTATGCCGACCGCGACCGCCGAACGTCGCTTGTGGTGCTCGGGCTGCTGTTCGCCGCGGTGGTCGTCGCACTCGGGCGCTGGCGAGGACTGGCGGCATTGGCAGGCATGGCGGTCACGTTGGCCGTGTTGGTGGTGTTCGTCGCTCGGTCGGTGCTCGATGGCAATGATCCGCTGCTCGTCGCGGTGGTCGCTGCGGCCGCGATCGCGTTTGTCAGCTTGTACTTAACCCACGGCTTTACCCCGACCACGACCGTCGCTCTGGCCGGCACGCTCATCTCACTCGCGCTCACCCTGGGGTTGGCATCGGCGTTTTTCGCCATGGCAAAGTTCACCGGGCTTGCCACCGAGGAAGCTCTGCTGCTTCCGTTCATCGCAGGCGATATCGACCTCAGTGCCTTATTGCTCGGCGGTGCAATGCTCGGCACGCTCGGCGCTCTCGACGATGTGACCGTCACCCAAGTTGCGACCGTCTCGGAGCTGCATCGTCGATCGCCGGAGCTTGGCGTCAAAGAACTCGTGAACAGTGGCATACGTGTGGGGCGAGACCACATTGCATCAACGGTGAACACGCTGCTGCTGGCCTATGCCGGAGCGAGCATGCCGCTACTGCTGCTGTTCGCAGCGTCGAACCAGGGGCTCGACAAGGTGGCGAACTCCGAGCTGATTTCGGTCGAGATCGTGCGCACCCTGTGTGGATCAGTCGGACTGGTCGCAGCGGTACCCATTACCACCGTGCTTGCCGCCTTTATCACTGAGCGAACTCCCGTCGCCGAGCCGTCAGTAGCCGCCGAGAGCGTGGCTCCAACACACGGTCAATGCACTGACGGCTCAGTGGCTGCGGCGACCACCGAACCCGTGCCCAACCACCCCGCGGCCAATGACCCCGCGGCCGCGAGCAAACCCCAATCTCAACCATCTGCGGACTGGGACGATTTCGCACCCCGAGAGAACTGGTAGACCAACGCGGTTGCGCCCGCTCACTTTGCGAATGCGCGGCGGCTACACCAGAATCGCTGATAGGCGATTGCATCGACGCATGAGCTTCCGGAGAGGTTGAGTCGTGACCGATTCACAACATCGAGATGTGCTGGTGATCGGCGCTGGCGTGTCGGGTATTTACCAGCTGAAACGGCTCGTCGACCTCGACTTTGATGTCGAGGTCATCGAGGGCGAAGACGACCTCGGCGGCACCTGGTACCGCAACCGCTATCCGGGATGCCGGTTCGATTCCGAGTCCTACACCTATGGCTATTCGTTCTCGCAGGAGTTGCTCGACGAATGGCATTGGAAGGAGCTGTTCTCTGGTCAGCCCGAGAACCTGCGCTACCTGAATCACGTCGTCGACAGGTTTGACCTGCGCGGGCACATGACCTTTGGCACCCGGGTGTCGTCCATGCGCTGGGACGATGCTGCGTCGCTTTGGCACCTCACGCTCGACGATGGCACCGAACGCACCGCACGCTTCGTGGTGCCTAGCCTCGGCCCGCTGTCGGCCGCGACCCTTCCGAATTACGACGGCATGGACGACTTCGCAGGCCAGTCCTTCCACACTTTCCGGTGGCCCAACGAGCCGGTAGATCTTGCTGGCAAGCGGGTGGGGGTGATCGGCACCGGAGCGACAGGCATTCAGGTCATTGCTGCGATCGCCGATCAGGTCGGCGAGCTGAAAGTCTTTCAACGCCGGCCCAACTGGAGTTCGCCGCTCAATAACGCCGCGATTTCCAAAGAACAGATGGCTGACATCCGGGCCAGGTACGACGAGATTTTCGACAACTGTGCAACGTCAAATGGCGGGTTTGAACATGTCGCCAGGTGGGGGTTTTGGGACGCCACCGCTGATGAGCGTCGAGCGCTCTGGGATCATCTCTACACCCAGCCCGGCTTTGCCATTCTGGCCGCCAACTTCGCCGAGATTTTCCTCGATGAAGAAGCCAATCGCGAGCTTTCGGACTACATCGCAGACCGTATTCGGAGACGGGTTGATGATCCCGTAACTGCCGAGAAACTCATTCCCAAAGATCATGGCTTCGGTTTGCAGCGCCTGCCTCTCGAGACCAACTATTTCGAGGCCTACAACAACCCGAACGTTCATCTTGTTGATGTCACCGAAACGCCGATCGACCGGTTCACCGAGACCGGTATTCAGACCGGAGACACGCATCATGAACTCGACCTGATCATCTACGCAACCGGATTCGATGCAATCACTGGTTCGTACGATCGGATCGATGTCAGAGGTGTCGACGGCCTGGCTCTTCGCGACGCCTGGAAGGACGGGCCCACCACCTACGTGGGTGTGCTGTCACGTGGTTTCCCCAACCTGCTTATGGTCGCTGGGCCCCAAAGTGTCAGCGGCTCAACCAACTTCCCGCGGGCAATCGAAACTGGCGTCGACTGGGTCACTGGCCTGCTTGAACACGCTCGCAGCAATGGCATCACCCGGATCGAAGCTGAACCCGCGGCCGAAGCCGAATGGCAGACCGAGGTCGTACGCATGCATGAACGGCTGCTGCTTCGAAACAGCAAAGGTTGGTTCACCGGCTACAACTCGAACGTGGCCGGTCACAGCAACGGCGTGGTGCGCTACCAGGCCTACTTCGGTGGAGCACCTCGCTACCGCAAACGGGTCGCGGAGATCGCCGAAGCTGGCTATCCCGGCATCGCATTCAGCAGTGTCCTCTCGGTCGAGACATCGAGCAATTAGCGTCTGGCAATGGCGGTGTCACGTTCTCGTCGAGCCCGCGCAGCTCGCAAACGCAAACGACGCATGGACCGGGTCGAGCACGACCTGACCGCCGAGCAATGGACTGCTCTACAAACGGCGTGGGGCGGATGCGCCTACTGCGGCGCCGACAACTCCCCACTGCAACGCGACTGCGTGCTGGCGCTATCTCGGGGCGGGCGATACACCATCGACAACATCGCCCCCGCCTGCCGATCGTGCAATGCGAGCAAGCTCAATCACGAAGTGACGACATGGATGCGCCGCAAGAAGCTCGACGAAAATGCGTTCCTCGTGCGTCACTACGAAATTGGGTCGGCCATGCGAGCCCAGTTCAGCGACGCGTGAACGAATTACGGCCGACCTGGGAGCTGCCGCTCTCAACGGACGGCATGCTTTTCGCGCTTCGCAAAGGTGGACGTATCCGCATACGCCCGGTTCGGCCCTCGGATTTCGATGCGATTCAACGCGGCTTCGACGACTTGTCCCCCCGGTCGGTGTACTTCCGATTCTTTACCGCCCGCAGCTCCCTGGGCGAGCCGCTTGCGCGGATGCTGACCGACATCGACCACCACACGCACTTTGCATGGTCAGTGTTCGACCCCGACGAGCGATCGCTCGTCGATGACCCAGCCGGACGAGGGGTTGCCGCAGCCCGCCTCATTCTCGACAAGGACCCGACATCGGCCGAGGCGGCCCTCACCGTGATCGACGAATACCACCATCGCGGAATCGGGCGCTTCCTGATCGAACTGCTCATGCTCACCGCTGCCGATGTTGGCGTCGACACGGTGCGCTTTGTCGTGCTGCGCGAGAACCGGCCGATGCGCGGACTGATCTCGGCGATGGGGGCATCGACGCATGCGGTCGAGGGCGACCGGTCAGTCATCGAATACCGAATGACGGTCCCCGAACCAGGCACCCTCGACGTTGCGGCTGGGGCTCTGTACCAACTGTTACGTCTACTCGCGAACAAAGATCAGCCCGGTGACTGAACTCACGGGCCGCACCGCGTTCGTCGACACCATCTTGACGTCATTGCACTGCGCCCCAACGCTCGCTGGCATCGCCGGTACTACTGTCAGCCCTGACCCCGAACGGGCCAAGAACAACGTCACCGCCGGGTACCAACTCGGCCAGCACCTGGTGATTAGCTGCGACCCTGCAGCCGAGGCGATGCTGCGTCGGGCGACGGCAACGATCGAGCCCTCGTTGGCAGGCTGGATGAGCTGCGCCGAGCAGCTACAGGCAAGCCTGCTCGGTGGCGCCCGGATGGCACTGCGCGACCCGCAATCACCCAGGGCAACATTGACCAGCGCCCCATTGCCCGATGGCTATTCCGCTCGGTCGCTCGCCCCTGCAAACCCTGCTGATCGTGACCTCATTGCTGATCTCATCCAGGCAAGCGCCGACGATGACCTCGAAGAAGCCGAGCTTGCGCTCGACGACCTGGACCCGATCATCGAAGCAATCCTCGACCAGACCGGCTCGATCGCAAGCTACGCATCGGCGCGACCATTTGAGCTCGCGCCAGAGTATGGAGACATTGCGGTGATCACTGCTCCGCAGTTCCGCCACCGTGGGCTGGGTGCCGCCTCGGTGACCCACCTATGCGATCGCTTGAGTCGCGAAGGTCTCGAGCCGTTGTACCGCTGCGATGACCACAACGAAGGGTCGATCGCATTGTCACTTCGACTCGGCTTCACTCCCGCAACGCAACTCGTTGCCTACCGGTTCGACACCGCCTGACTGCGCCATCGACCGCGACCCCTGTCACCGCAGGTCGAAGCGGTCAAGTTCCATGACCTTGGTCCAGGCAGCGATGAAATCCTCAACGAACTTCGCCTGGCCGCCGGCCTCGGCGTAGACCTCAACGAGCGCCCGAAGCTGCGAGTTCGAACCAAAGACCAGATCGACCGCAGTCGCCGTCCACATCAGCTCGTCGGTATCTCGATTGCGTCCCTCGAACAGGTTCGGGTCGGCGTCGGTCGGCTTCCAGACCGTATCCATACTGAGCAGATTGACGAAGAAGTCGTTGGTCAACACGCCTGGGCGTTCGGTGAGCACCCCGTGCGAGGTACCGCCGGCGTTGGCACCGAGTGCCCGCATGCCGCCCACCAGCACCGTCACCTCGGGTGCGGTCAACCCCAACAGCAGGGCCTTGTCGACCAACAGCTGTTCAGCAGGACGGGTGTGGTTCGGCGAGTAGTAGTTGCGGAACCCGTCTGCTGACGGTTCGAGCGCCCGGAAGGACTCGACATCGGTCTGCTCCGCTGTCGCATCGCCGCGTCCAGCGGTGAACGGAATCTCGACGCTGTGGCCGCCATCGCGGGTCGCTCCTTCGAGAGCAACCACCCCACCCAGCACAATCAGATCAGCGAGTGAAACGTCACCGGCAAAATCACGCTGCACACCTTCGAGTGCCTGAATGACCGGGGCGACCCCGGCGAGTCGGTTCACGTCCCAGTCGGCCTGTGGGGCCAGACGGATGCGTGCGCCGTTTGCACCACCGCGCATGTCGGTCCCTCGGAAGGTCGAAGCCGAAGCCCATGCCGTTGCCACCAGGTCCCGGCGGTCAACCCCAGCAGCTTCGATCATCGACTTGAGCTCAGCAACGTGCGAATCATCAAGCACCGGACCTGCAGGAACGGGGTCCTGCCAGATGAGTTCTTCAGCCGGCACACGACTTCCGACGTATCGAGTGATCGGGCCCATATCGCGATGGGTCAGCTTGAACCATGCGCGTGCAAAGGCATCGGCGAACGCGTCGGGGTTCTCGTGGAAGCGCCGTGAGATTGGCTCGTAGATCGGGTCGAAGCGCAATGCGAGGTCCGTGGTAAGAAAGACCGGCGAGTGGCGTTTGGACGGATCATGTGCATCGGGCACAAGGCCGTCAGCGTCGCGATCGGTGGGGCGCCATTGGTGGGCCCCAGCGGGGCTCGCAACGAGTTCCCATTCGTAACCGAACAAGTTGTCGAAGAACTCGTTGTCCCATGCAGCAGGCGTAGATGTCCAGATCCCCTCGAGGCCGCTGGTGATCGCATCGCCGCCGACACCGGAGCCGTGGCTGTTCAACCAACCGAGTCCCTGCTGCTCAATCGGGGCACCTTCGGGCTCAGGACCGACTCCGTCATCGGGCCCTGCTCCATGCGTTTTGCCGAATGTGTGGCCGCCAGCAATCAGGGCGACGGTCTCTTCATCGTCCATCGCCATGCGAGCAAACGTCTCACGGATATCGATCCCTGCCGCCACCGGATCTGGGTTACCACCTGGGCCCTCAGGATTCACGTAGATCAGCCCCATCTGCACCGCACCGAGCGGCGTTTCGAGCACGCCGGTCTCATCGTGGCGGCCATCGGCGAGCCACTCGCGTTCGGCGCCCCAGTAGACGTCTTCTTCTGGAGCCCAAATATCTTCGCGCCCACCGGCGAATCCGAATGTCTTGAGTCCCATCATGTCGAGAGCGACCGTGCCGGCGAAAACCAGAAGGTCAGCCCACGAGAGCGCTCGTCCGTACTTTTGCTTGACGGGCCAAAGCAGACGGCGGGCTTTGTCCAGGCTGGCGTTGTCGGGCCAGCTATTTAGGGGAGCGAAGCGCTGTGCTCCGGTTCCGGCCCCGCCGCGACCGTCACCAATGCGGTAGGTACCTGCGGCATGCCACGACAGCCGCACCATGAGTGGGCCGTAGTGACCGAAGTCCGCGGGCCACCATGACTTTGAGTCGACCAGTGCTGCCTCGAGATCGCGGGCGACATCGTCGAGATTGAGCTGGGCGAACGCGGCCGGGTAGTCAAAGTCGTCAGCGTGTGGATTTGCCGAACTGCCGTGCTGGTGCAGCAATCCGAGATTGAGTTGTTCTGGCCACCAGTTTGTCGCCGTTGTTGCGGTCGTGGTGTGAGATCCAGAAAATGGGCATGCACTGTTCGACATCAAGGGTCACTTTCGTGTTCGACGACTGGGTGTTGATCGCAATCCTGACGACCCAGAGACAACAAGCCCAACAGATTGGACAACTTGTGTCGATAAGCCGTAGTTATTGTTGATCGGCTATTCAACGGTTATTGATCGCCGCGCTGCTCAGACGAAAGACACCAGCGCGGCGAGCCGTGCAGCGAGATCTGCAAAATGACCGCGGCGAGGATCCGATGCCCGCCACGCGAGCGCAATGGTGCGGTCTGGGATATTGCGACTGAATGGAACCGTGACGACCGCGCTTCCGTCGCGTGCCTCGACCGCGATTGCTCCGGCCGGCAGCAAGGTCACACCAATACCAGCCGCGACCATCTGCGTAAGCGTGCTCAGACTTGCGCCTGCCACCTCGCTTTGGGCCACCTTCCCTGCGATCTCACAGACGCTGCGGGCATGGTCACGCAGGCAGTGCCCTTCGGGCAGCAACAACACGCTCAAGGATCGAAGCGCCTCAGGGTCGACGGCGGGTTCATCTGCAAGTTCGTGGCCTTGGGGAAGCGCAAGCACGAACGGTTCATCGACGACTGCGACCGTCGCGAGTCGACGGGTGTCGTATGGAAGCGCGAGCAGCCCAATGTCGAGACTGCCGCTTTCGATTGCGTCGATCAGCTGCTCAGACTGATACTCGACGATCGACAACTCCGCGGTCGGCCATCGATCCCGAACCTCGCTGACCAACGGGGGCAAGAGATACGGCGCCATCGTCGGAATCGCACCGACCCGCAGAGGCCCGACCACAGCGTCGGTATTCGCTTCGAGTTGGCGCGCCAGGTCATCAAGCGAGAGCAGGATCGAGCGGGCGCGCTCGGCGGCAAGTTCGCCTGCCGCGGTCAGATGTACCGCACGATTCGCCCGCTCAAAAAGCTCAACACCCAGTCGCCGCTCGACGTCTTGAATTTGCGAACTCAACCCAGGTTGGGTAACACCGACAGCAGCAGCTGCCCTTCCGAAGTGTCGATGGTCTGCGACGGCGACCACGTACTCCAGCTGACGGATGGTCGGACGTTCCATCACATCGATCGTACTTGGCACCCCCCGACCAGTCGGCCAGCGCATCGACGCCCCCGCAACCGAACCCTCACGTTGCCCGACCGACCAGGGCTGCTCCATACTCATCCATACCCATCGAGACCCAGCCATTCTCATCGCAGACCCATCCGACGCCAAGGATCGACATGACACTCGCCTACTCATTCGATGCTGCTGCGGCGATCAACGTCGCTGATCGGACATCGACGCTCGGCGGCAAGGGCGCGGCGTTGGTCAACATGTGCGATCTCGGACTTGCCGTTCCGCCCGGATTCACCTTTACGACCTCGGCATGTCGTGCCGTGCTCCGGTCCGGATGGTCTGGCGACCTCGACCAGACCCTGCTCGCTGAGGTCAACGCGCTCGAGCGAGCCACAGGATGCCGACTTGGCGACGCTGACTCTCCCCTGCTCGTGAGCGTTCGATCAGGCGCGCCCACCTCCATGCCCGGAATGATGGACACCGTCCTCAACGCCGGCATGACCACAGCGGTGGCGAGAACGCTCAGCAACCGCACCGCCGACGGCCGGTTTGGCTGGGACACCTACCGACGGTTCTTACAGTCCTACGCCGCGGTGGTCTGCAGCGTCGACGAAGACGTCCTGCGCAACCTACGCGACCAACATGTAGGGGCCGACGACGGAGCTGGCCTCGATGCACCGGCTCTGCAGCAGGCAGCCTATGACCTGCGCCACGCCCTCGACACACTCGGACACCCCATTCCCGACGAACCAATCGACCAGATCCGGCATGCGGTTCAGGCAGTGTTCGGGTCGTGGCATTCGGACCGGGCTCGCACCTACCGCCGGATCGAAGGCATCGCCGACGACCTCGGTACCGCAGCGACAGTGCAGGCAATGACATTTGGCAATCTCGGACCGAACAGCGGCACTGGCGTGGTGTTCACTCGCGACCCTGCAACCGGAGGGCCCGGCCTGATCGGTGACTTCTTGGTGAATGCCCAGGGCGAAGACGTCGTGGCCGGCACCCATGCCACCCGGTCGATCGACGACATGGCTGCCATATGGCCAGACATCGCGGACGAGCTTCGGCGCACCGCGGCATTTGTTGAACACGAACTAGGCGACATGGCCGACATCGAGTTCACCGTTGAGGACGGCAAATTGTGGCTACTCCAAGTGCGCAGCGGCAAGCGAAGCCCCGCAGCTGCGTTGCGCATTGCTATCGACATGGCCGAGGACCCCGGGTTCCCACTCGACCGCGCTGCCGCAGTCGATCGCTGCCGTGACCTGATCAACGACCCGCCACAGATCGCCGACCCGAATGCGAACGCGGAACTACCCGGTGGCGCACGACTGGCCACCGGGCTTGCGGCATCGCCCGGCCGTGCCGTCGGTTCGCTGTGCACCGACATCGATGACACCATTCGCCGAGCCGCCCAAGGCGAATCGGTGATCTTGGTGCGACGCGAGACCTCACCCGCAGACATTGCCGGTATGGCCGAGGCATCTGGTCTGGTCACCACCCTCGGGGGCATGGTCAGCCACGCCGCTGTGGTTGCGCGGGCATGGGGCGTGCCAGCGGTTGTCGGCGTTGCAGACATCAAGCTCCTTGCCGACGGCGTGCAGGTTGCGAATCAGACGCTTCGCTCCGGGACGATCGTGACCATCGACGGCGACACTGGCCAGGTTTTGCTCGGGGACCATCGCGCTGCGACCATGCTTGCGCCCGAGGTGGCGACGTTGCGATCCTGGGCTGCGGCGGCGGAAGAGGCCACGGACCCATCGCCGTCAGACGGTTCAGCCCAAGGCAGTTCTGCCACCGTCGAGACCGACCCGGCCGACGTCCGACGGGTACTCGGGCTCAAGGGCATGGGCACCGCTGAGGGCATCGCAGAGGTCCTTGGGTTCGACGAATCGGCCGTTGCCGCCATCATCACCGACCTCGTCGAAGCCGGCGATGCCCAGCAGCTACCCGGCGGACGAGTGCGCCTGATCGGCACGGCACTCGATGCAGTCAGCGCTCAATACGCGACTGACGCTGCCGAACTCGGCCCGGTGATCGAGCCGCACATGCACGAGTTTCATGCCGTCAATGCTGCATTCAAGCAGGTCGTGACCAGCTGGCAACTCCGCACGGTAGGTGACGAAACGGTGCCAAACGACCACGACGACGACGCCTACGACGCTTCGGTCGTCGCACGAGTCCGTAACGAGATCCATGCTCGCATTGCGCCGATTATCGCTGATGTGACTCGGGTGGCACCACGGTTTGGCCGCTACGCAACACGTTTCGAAGCCGCCCTCGACGCGCTTGAAGCCGGTCAAAGCGAGATGATGGCGCACCCGCTCAAAGACAGCTACCACACCATCTGGTTCGAGCTGCACGAAGAGTTCATTCGCCTGACTGGCCGCAATCGCGCTGACGAAGCCGCCGCTGGCCGAGGCTGACGCGACCACATCCGTCAGCGCTTGCGCCACACTGGGCCCATGCCGATTCGCAAACTCAGCGCAATTGCCACCCTCATGCTTCTCGTCACGATCGCGTGCGGTGGCGGAAGCGATCCAGCTGCCACCGTCGACCCTGCGGGCATCAGGCTGGTGTCTGCGAGCGAAGGTGCCCAGATCCAAGACTCGCCACCAGCCGAGCTCGTGATTCTCGATGTGCGCACGCCGCAAGAGTTCGAGAGTGGGCACATCGAGGGGGCAATCATGCTCGACTTTTATCGAGACGACTTTGCCGACGAGCTAGCGAAACTCGATCCCGACGTTCCCTATCTGCTGTATTGCAATTCCGGAAACCGCAGCGGCCAAGCCGCGACACTCATGGATCAACTCGGATTCGCCGATGTGGCAGATATTGACGGTGGGATCGTTGCGTGGAACACCGCCAATCTCCCCACCGTGACCGAGTCCTGACCTCGACGATCGTCGGGATCTGAAGGAACCGACGATGCCGAACTGGTCCAACTGGAGCGGCCGCCAAACCGCATCACCGATGCGGATCATCGAGCCTGCTTCGGTCGACGAGATGATCCAAGCTGTCACCGCAGCGACCGAGCACGGGCTCGCCGTCCGCGGCATCGGAGCCACCCACTCTCACTCACGGGTGGCCGCGACCGATGGCGTGATTGTCAACCTCGATGCCTGGAACGGACTCGTCAACGTCGACCCCGATGGGCGAACTGCAACCGTGCGGTCCGGAACCCGCATATACGAACTCGGACCAATGTTGGCCGACCATGGTCTGGCGATTCGCAATCAGGGTGACATTGACCGACAGAGCATCGCTGGTGCGATCTCAACCGGCACACACGGCACCGGAGCGTCGCTGCAAAACCTGTCGAGCTCAGTCACTGGCCTGCGTCTGATCACCAGCGACGGCAACGAGATCACCTGCTCCCCGACCGTCGAGCCCGACCTCTTTCAGGTCGCTCGCCATTCGCTCGGTGGGGTGGGGCTGATCACCGAAGTCGAGCTGGCCCTTCGGTCCGCGTATCGGCTGCACGAGCGACTGTGGTCCGAAGCTCCCGAAGACGTGTTTGGCCGCATCGGCGAGCTCACTGCGTCGACGCGGCACTTCGAGTTCTTCTGGATACCTCAACGCGACCGGTGTGCGTGCAAGTCGCTCGCCGAGACCGACGCCGCTCCGTCTGATCTTGCTGCGACACGCAACGAACGCGTTGGCTGGAGTCACGACATCATTTCGTCGACACGCAACGAGCTGCATACCGAGATGGAGTACTCGGTGCCCGCAGACCGAGGGCCTGACTGTTTCAACGAGCTTCGTGAAATGGTGCGGCGCGATTTCCCCGACCTGCAATGGCCGCTTGAGTACCGCACGGTCGCCAGCGACGACCTGTGGATCAGCGCAGCCCGCGACCGCGAGACGGTCACGATCTCTGCCCACCAGGACATCTCGCTCGATGACCGACCGCTGTTCGAAGCCTGTGAGGCGATTTTTCGTTCGTACGACGGACGTCCTCACTGGGGCAAAGTGCACTACCAGTCGGCCAGCGAGCTCGCCGCATTGCACCCGAGGTGGGCGCAGTGGTGGCAGGTTCGAGACCGCCACGATCCGACGAACACGTTCGTCACCACCGACCTAGCATCGCTGCGTCCATAGGCGACCTCGGCAGCCCCAACGCTCAGTCACGTGAGACGATCTCATCGTGGTTGACCGACGAGCTGGCGATACCTACGCTCCGCCGATGGAGACAATTGGATTCATCGGCTTGGGCAACATGGGCGGCCCGATGGCCAAGCGCCTGGTCGCGGCAGGCTACCCGGTGCATGCGTTCGATATCAATGACGCGGCGCTCGATGACGTGGCGGCAACCGGGGCAACCCGGTGCGCAGACGCCAACGAGGTTGCCCGCAACGCCGATCTGTTCTTCACCTCGCTTCCTCGACCTGACCATGTACAGGCCGTGATGATTGATGGGGGTGCGCTGGCCGAGCTTCGTCCAGGGTCGGTGTGGGCCGATCTCACGACCAACCGCAAGGAGTTCGTGGCAGAGCTCGCCTCTCAGGCTCCCGCAGGTGTCAACGTGGTCGATTGTCCGGTCACCGGAGCCGTCGATGGTGCCCGCAACGGCAAGTTGACCCTCTTCGCAGGCGGCTCAGATCCAGATCTCGACCGGGTTGTTCCGGTGCTTGAGAACCTCGGCCGGGTCATCCGCTGTGGTCCACTCGGCACCGGTAACGTCACCAAGCTCGTCACGAACCAGCTGTGGTTCATTCATGCCGCGTCGATCGGCGAGGGGTTTGCCCTTGGCCTGGCCAACGGCGTATCGCTTGAGGTGTTATGGGACGCCATCAAGGACTCGGTCGGCGACAGCTTCGTCGCTCGCCACGACGCCCCGTCGATCTTTGCCGGGCACTACGACCCCAGCTTCTCGCTC
>CALDYC010000040.1 GCA_937941245.1 uncultured Acidimicrobiales bacterium
CCATCGACGTGCCATCCATCGACGTGCCATCCATCGACGTGCCATCCATCGACGTGCCATCCATCGACGTGCCATCCATCGACGTGCCATCCATCGACGTGCCATCCATCGACGTGCCCGCTGTCGACTTCGCGGCAGTCGAAGTAGCTGACGTCTCAGAACCCGCAGGCGCCATGCCGGTAGCCGACGTCGACGAAATCGCCAAGGTCGTTGACCCAATCGTCGACGTACCGGGCGCACCGCACGATGATCTTGCTACGGCTGCCACCACCGATGACGCCGCATCAGATGCAGCCGATGCTTCCGATGCAGCCGCGAACGTTGCAAGCGATCCGGCGCCAGAACCTGCTCCAGTCGTCGAATTTGTGCCTGTCGCAACGACCCCTGCAGTATCGACGCCATCGACTGAGGTGGAATCCCCCTACAACGACGATGACTTCACCGTCGTCGGCGACGGCATCGAAGATGTCCTGCGCCAAGCACACGAAAGCGCACTGGCCATCCGCCAGGACGCAGCACGACGCGCTGACGAGCTTCTGACCGAGGCCCGGACGAAGGTTGCCGAAGAGACCACGGCAGCCCATGAAACGATTCGTGCCGAACGCGACGAAGCCCACACCTTCGCCGACCGAACCCGTACCGAAGCCGACGATTACTCGCGGCGCACCCGTAGCGACTCTGACGACTATGCGCGCACCACCCGCAGCCGAGCCGAAGAATACGCAAACGACATACGAGCCGAGGTCGACAGCTACTCGCGATCAACCCGTGACGAAGCCGACCAGTACGCCACCGTCACCAAACAACGCGGTGAGACTGACGCAGTCAACGCACGCGACGAAGCCGACCAGTACGCCGCTCGCACCCGCGAAGCAGCCGACGAGGCACGCATCAGCATCGAACGCGCAACCGAAGAACAGCGCGCCGCTGTCGAAGCGGAGCTGCACGAAGCCCGAGCCGAATCTGAACGCCAGATACAAGCTGCCCAAGCTCAGGTCGCTGACCTCGCCGGCCAAGTCGACGATGCCAAGGCCGAGGCCGACAACATCATCGCGAAGTCCCGAGAAGAGGCCGACGCCATCGTTGCGAGCGGAAACGAGACCGCTGAACGGACGATTTCTTCGGCACGCGCCGAAGCGGATCGGATCTCGACCGAGGCCGAGAACGAGGCACGTGAACGTGTCGAACGCATCGTTGCAGACGGCCGATCACAGATCGCTCGCCTGGTCGAAGCCGAGAAGTTAGCCCGCGACCGCCTGTTCAGCACCCGTGCGGTGCTTCAGGGTGTGCTCGCTGACAGCGAACTCGAAACGATCCCAGAGATCCAGGACCTCCATCTCGACGGCTGATCCCCAGAGCCGACGATCTTGCCGGCTCAAACGCAGCGTTCGTATCGCGATCGTTATGGCATGTCTGGCGCTTGCGTCAGCGTGCGCGACTTCGGGTGAACCGGCGCGACAGACAAGCGAGTCGGCTTCGGCCGACTCGTCTCCGACCGAGTCGTCTCCGACCGAGTCGGCTCCGGCTGGCTCCGACTCAGACCAATCCGCCCAACGCGACCCCGCTCCAGATGACGCAGGGTCTGATGGCTTGAGCGCACGAAAGTCTGCGTTTGCGAAAAATGTCGGCGATGGCGACAGCTTCACTGTGGTTTGGGCAGACGGATCTGCGGGCGAGATCCGCATGGTTGGATTAAACGCTCCTGAGTTCGGCGCATGTCACTCGGCTGAGTCACGAGCGGCGCTCACAACGCTTTTGGGTAACGCTCCCCTAACCGTTGACGACCTTGGCACAGATCGTTTCGGTCGAACGCTGGCAACGGTGTACGTCAACGGCGAGTCGGTGAACCTGGCCATGGTCTCTGATGGCCATGCACTCGCTTCGAGCAGCGACGTTGCCTCTCGAGACCGCTACCAGCAGGCACAGGCACGGGCCCGATCGGACGGCGCAGGCATGTGGTCTGCGGACGCATGTATCGATGAGGGATCGCCGTTGCGATTCGGCGAGTTCCAGGCCGACCCACCGGGCGCAGACAACCGGGTACTCACCGACGAGTGGATCACCGTCGCCAATATCAGTGCAGAACCAGTCGATCTCAGCGGATGGGCGCTGCGCGACGAGTCAACCGGCAACCGATTCGAGTTCCCCGACAACCGCGTGCTTCCTGCAGGTTCGTCGGTCCGTGTTCGCACCGGCGCAGGCACCGACTCACCAAACGACCTGTACTGGAACGAGCGTTTCCCGGTCTGGAACAACGATGGCGACACCGCCTTACTCGTGACGCCCGATGGTCGATTCGGCGATGTGGTGTCGCACGTGCCGACACGCTGAGCCCCCAAGGCTCGAGCGCTCGACCCCGAGGCCGTTGGCCAGTCTGCATCGGGCTCATCTTTCATCGACGTTGGTAGGCACGCGATACTCATGGCCGTGTCGAAGCAACCCTTGCCATGCGGACTCATTGCCTTTGTCAAACGAGACTGCCCAACATGTGAGCTTGTCGAGCCTGCACTCGGACAAATCGCTACAGGCGATGAACCGCTCACCGTCTACACACAAGACGACCTCAGCTTCCCGTCCGTCGTGGTTGCAGTCGATGACACAGATCTGTCGATGTCTTGGCACCACGACATCGAAACAGTGCCGACACTGATCCGCGCCGACGCTGACGGGACCGAGCTTGAACGCATCGTTGGCTGGAATCGCGACCAATGGCAGGCCTTTACGGGCATGCCCGAAGTCGGCATGACGCTGCCGGAGCATCGCCCCGGTTGTGGTTCGCTTAACGTTGACCCGACCCGCGCCGATGAACTCAACGCCCGGTTCGGAACTTCGAAACTGTCGACCCGCCGGGTGCAGTTCGCTGAACTCGAAGACGAGATCGAAGCAATGTATGACCGCGGATGGTCTGACGGGCTACCGCTGGTACCTCCGACCGAAGCTCGGGTTCTGCGCATGATCGAGGGCACCACGCGGTCCCCAGATGAAGTGATCGGAGTCGTCCCGCCTGATTTGGTCGAGGTGACCCTCGAGAAGGCGGCGGTCAATGCCGTCATGGCCGGATGCAAACCCGAGTACCTGCCGGTCGTTCTCGCTGCACTCGAAGCCATCTGCGATGAAGCGTTCAACATGCACGGACTGTTGGCAACGACCATGGGCGTTGGGCCGATCTTTGTCGTAAACGGGCCGATCGCCCAGCGCATCGGCATGAACAGCGGCATCAACGTCTTCGGCCAAGGCAACCGGGCGAACAGCACAATCGGACGCGCCGTTCAGCTGATCGTGCGCAATGTCGGCGGGGGCCGACCCGGTGACGTCGACCGGGCCTGCCACGGCAATCCGGCAAAGGTCGGTCTGGCATTTGCTGAAGACGAAGCCGGGTCGCCGTGGATATCGCTCGCTGAAGAACGTGGGATAGCACCGGGGGTGAACGCTGTCACGGCACTATGCACCGAGGGTCCACACATCATCGTCGACCAGTTGTCGCGCACACCAGAGTCCCTCACCAACCTGATTGCCGAGTCCATGCGTACTGCCATTGGCCCCCGCATGGTTCTCGGCGTCGACGCTCTGCTCGTGCTCTCTCCCGAGCACATGGCCCGCTACCGCTCCGCTCGCTGGGACCGAGCACGCTTCCGGGCTGAGCTTGAGCAACGGCTCATCGTCAATAGCGACGACATTATTCGCGGGCACAACGGCATCGACGAGGGACTTCCCGAAGGTTTTGCTGGCTTGGAGCTTCCAAAGTTTCGCCCTGGCGGCTTGCATATCGCCCACGCCGGCGGACCCGCCGGGCTGTTCTCGATGGTCTTCAACGGCTGGGTTAGCGGGCCGAAAGGCAGCGTCCCAGTGACCAAGGAGATCACCGGCTAGGTGCCTCGTATCGCCTGTCGAAGTCGCTCCGCCCGACCGATGCACCGTCACCGCCACGTCACGACATCTTCAGAATCGCCGGGCTCGCAGTGCCTGCATGCTTGACCCTTCTGGCGGCCAGCGGTTTGGGCCCGGATCGCGGTCCCACAAATTCAGCTGCGCAAAGCTGCACCAACTAGCGTTGCCTTGACGAAGGAGATCGTGCCATGACCACTGTGCTTGACCCGACTAACGAGGCCACACCGACACGAATCGAACCGTCCACTCGGCCCGAATCGCTGGCTGGACTGACGATCGGTTTGCTCGACATTTCGAAGCCCCGCGGTGATGCATTCCTCGATCGCGTTGAGACTCGTCTGACTGAACTCGGGTCGACTATCCGACGTTATGCAAAGCCGACATTTGCCAAGCCGGCACCGGTAGACATGCGCCACGAAATCGCGAGCGAGTGCGACGCTGTGATCGAGGCACTCGCCGATTGAGGTAGTTGCACGTCATGCAGTGTGCATGACATCACTGACCTCGAACGCCGAGGTATTCCGGGCGTGTTCGTCGCTTCTGCTCCGTTCGTCGACGCTGCAGAGGTCCAGTCGCGTCAGTTGGGATTCGATCCAGCGCGTGTATTCGTCGAACATCCGATCCAAGATCGAACCGATGATGAGATGTGCGCCATTGCCGACCAGGCGGTTGACGCCCTCATCGCCGCTATCACCGGACCGCCGGACTGACGACTATTCGGTGACGCCATTGGCTAGCTACACAGCACTGGCTTACACAGCACTGGCCTACACAACGCTGACAACACAGCACTGGCTTACACAGCGCTGGCAAGGGCGACCGCACGTTTGTGTTCGCCACACAATGCGGAAACCCCGACCGCTCGGGGGGAAGCGGCCGGGGTCTCTCACGGAGAAGGGCAGCGCTGGAGGGGGATGCGCCGACCGATCTTCGGTACTCGAACGGCGATCACGCATACGCGCTGCCGTGACTATCTATCGGCAGCCAATACCCAAGTTTGAGGATAATAGTCGAAGTATTATCAATTTCCTGGGCCGGAGGTCGTGATCGCCTGGTCAATCAGCGTCAGTGGGTGGACCGTTGGGACCCCAGCTGCCGCTAGGTGCATCGAGCATCCGGGATTGGCACTTGCCACGACATCTGGGGTGGCCCGATCAATAGCGGCAATCTTGCGATCTCGGATTTGTCCAGCGAGCTCGGGCTGCAGCACCGAGTACGCACCTCCAGCCCCACAGCACAGGCCGTCATCGTCGAGCTCAACGAGCTCACGAACAAATGGACGCAGCACGTCTCGGGTCGCGTGGTGCACGCGCTGCACATGACGCAGATGGCAGGGGTCCTGAACCGCAACCCTCAGATCGAGCGGCGTCGCGTCTGGCAGCCGATCCGCATGACCGGCGAGAAACTCGCTGATATCGAACACACGATGCGAGAACGCCTTAGCGCGTTCGGTGCCGAGCGTGCGGCCGTAGTCCTTCATGGCCGCACCACAGCCCGCCGAGTTCACGAGCACCGGCTGCCCTTCGAGCTGGTCAATCACCGTCTCGGCAAGTCGGCGAGCCTGGTCCCCGACGCCAGCATGGGTTTGCAGCGCCCCGCAGCACGGCGCCAATCTGCCGGTTGGTTTGACGCCAAAGCCGGCCGCTTCGAGCACCCGTTGGGTGGCGTGGTGCACGTCGCGTTGCCACGCATCCATAACGCAGCCGGTGAACATCCACACATCGTCACCCGATGCGACCAGCGGCTTCTGGCGGATCGGAAGCCCCTCGGGCAGCCCGAACCGCGTTGGCACCATGCCGACTTTGCTCGCCACTGCGACCGCAACCGACCCGGCTCTGAGCAGCTTGGGGTGCGCAAGCGGTTTCAGTGCAAGCTGCTGCCACGCTGGGGTCACCTTGCCTACCTCGACCAGGGTCTCGCGCGTCTGCTCGATCATCTGCCCGTACGGCACGTTGCTTGGGCACGCCGGTTCGCAACCACGGCACTGCACACACGTCGCGAACGCATCGACCACCTCGTCGGTGAGTGGAGCGTCGTTGTCCTGCACCTCGCGCATGAGATTGATGCGTCCACGTGGAGACATCGTCTCGTCGCCCGTCACCCGGTACGTAGGGCAATGCGGCAAGCAGAGCCCACATTGCACGCAAATGTTCAGGTCGTCGGTGTCGATGTTGAGGTCCATCAGCGGGCTCCGGGATCTCGGCCTGGGTTAAGACGATGGCGCGGGTCGAACTGTTCCTTCACCCGTTGGTTCAGTGCCGTTACGCCTGCGGCCACAGCGCGAGACGGTTGGGCAACGTCGGCCCACACTGTGCCGACCCCGACCGATGCAACAAACCGTGACCCGAACCCGTCGACGTTCGTCTGGATCTCACCCGGCGGAAGCACCCAACGATGCGACTCGAGCTCGGGCGGGCCGTCCACTTCGATCCATGTGCCCATGCTGGCCAGCCTGGCCTGTTCGGCGTCGACCGCTGGCACGTGACCTTCGAGCTCAATCCATGTCCGGTTTCCGTCCCATAGCACCGAGCCGGGCCGCAGGATCGTGTCGAGCACGGTGAACGGATCAGCGTCGTCGCTCGCCACCCAGCGGGTGACTGCGGGGATTGGGTTTGTCCGAAGGATGACCTCAGCCAACAGGCCAACGGTGCCGAGGGATCCAACGAGCAATCGGGGCAGATCGAACCCCGTGACATTCTTAACTGTCGGCCCCCCGCCGGTGACCACCTTGCCGTCGTCGCTGACATAGCGAACCTGCAACGCGGCTTCGCGCACCCGGCCTCGCCCGAGCACGTGCAGTCCGTTCTCGCCTACAGCAAGCGCGCCGCCGACGGTGCCCGCCCGTTCTGGGAGCGCAGTGCGCTGACCTTCTGCGCTCAGCGCCTGATGAAGCTCAGCAACCGTTGTTCCGCAGCGAACGGTGACCGTCATTTCGTCTGGGACATAGTCGACAATGCCAGCGGGAGCCCGGACCAGTCGGGTGTCCGGGTGGCCTGGGCCGCCGACCTCCCATCGGGTGCGGGCCCCTTCGACGGCCACAGGTCCATCGGCCCCGACCTCGTCAGCGAACGCGAGCAACACCGGGTCGGTCACGGCTAGTCGAGCCGTCATGGCGCTATCGGTTCCATGTTGGTGCCCGTCGCACGATTCTGGCCGGTCATGCCCACACATCTCGGGGCACCGAACGCAGGGCTTGGATGTCCGCGCAGCTGTGCCCACTGGGAATCACCTTGCCGGGGTTGGTGCGGCATCCGGGATCGAATGCCTGCCGAAGCCGGTTCTGATGTGCAAGATCTTCAGCGGTGAAGAACTCGTCCATATACGCCTGCTTCTCGACGCCGATTCCATGCTCGCCGCTCAGCACTCCCCCAGCGTCGAGCGATGCTCGGACGATCTCGGCTCCGGCCTGGTGGACCCGGTCGACGACGCCGGGCTCGCGGGCATCGAACACCAGCAGCGGATGCAGGTTTCCGTCGCCAGCGTGGAACACGTTCATCACCAGCAGGTCGTGCCGATCGGCGATCTCGTAGATCTTGTCGAGCACGTCGGCGAGTGCACCACGGGGAACGACCGTATCATGCAGGTAGTAGTCCGGAGCGATCTGTGCGATTGCGCCGAACGCGGTCTTGCGGCCTTTCCACAGGGCCGCCCGTTCGGCTTCGTCGGCGGCAACCCTGATGTGCAACGCGTTGTTCTTGTGGCCAAGCGCAGCGATGTGATGCGCGTCGATTTCGATGGACTCGGCCAACCCGTCGACTTCAGCCAGCAACACGGCGCCGGCATCGGTCGGATACCCGGCGTGCACGTAGTTCTCGACGGCAACCGTGATCCGCTGGTCCATCACTTCGAGTGCGGCGGGGACCATGCCTGCGGCAATGATGTCGCTGACTGTGTTGGCGGCATCGCGGATCGTCTCGAACGACAGCAGCAGCGTTGTGACCGCTGGCGGGTTGGGCGTGAGCCTTACCGCCACCCTGGTCGCAATGCCGAGGGTGCCTTCGCTTCCGACAAACGTTCCTCGCAGGTCATAGCCCGCTGGTTCGTCCTCGAGTCCGCCGAGCATGACGATGTCGCCGTTCGGCAGCACTACCTCAACAGCCAGAACGTGAGCGTTCGTGACCCCATAGGCCAGACAGTGCGGTCCGCCCGAGTTGTTGGCAACATTGCCACCAATCGTGCACACCTGCTGGCTCGACGGATCGGGCGCGAAGTGAAACCCGAGTGGGGTCAGATGGCGGGTGAGGTCAAGATTGACCACTCCCGGGCCGACCCACGCGAACCGATTGGCGGTGTCGACCTGCTCGATCTCGTTCATGCGGGTGACCGACACGACAATCGGAGCACCAAGCGGAATCGCGCCGCCAGCGAGGCCCGTTCCGGCACCACGAGGGACCACGTTTCGTGTATGGCGTTCGGCGATCACCATGATTGCTTGCACTTCGGTCGTCGTGAGCGGGAAGCACACCGGTCCCGCCACTCCCCCCGCGTAGATCGACGCGTCGTGGCTCAGCACGGTTCGTTCCGCTCCGTCGTAGCGGACGCGGTCCGGGGCGAGGGCGGCTCGTAGCTCGGCTACGACCGGGTCGGTCTGGCCACCATTTCGACCGGTTCGAAGCGCGTCGCTGCTCAGGCGCTTCCTGACCGAACTGAGCAGTCCCGCCATGTCAGTTGGCCTGTTGTGCCTTGAGCTCTCGGCGGCGTGCATGCAGGATCGGTTCGGTATACCCCGATGGCTGCTCGGTGCCGGACAGTACAAGATCGCAGGCAGCCCGGAACGCTGGTCCGTCGAAGCTTGGCGCCATCGGGGTGTAGTCCGGATCGTCGGCGTTTTGACGATCGACGACCGCTGCCATCTTCTGCATAGTTGCGGTGATTCGTTCGCTGTCGACAACATCGTGGTGAAGCCAGTTCGCCATGTGTTGCGATGAGATCCGGCACGTTGCGCGATCTTCCATCAGGCCAACGTCGTTGATGTCAGGCACCTTGGAACAGCCAACGCCATGGTCGACCCAGCGCACCACGTATCCGAGGATTCCTTGCGCGTTGTTGTCGAGCTCGGCCTGGATTTCGTCATCGGTCCAGTTGATGTCGGCGGCGAGCGGGATCGTCAAAATGTCGTCGAGTGTCGCCCGGGGGCCGGCGGCCTGTAGCTCGTCTTGTCGAGCGAGGACGTCGACGTAGTGGTAGTGCGTGGCATGCAGCGTCGCTGCGGTTGGCGATGGCACCCACGCGCAGTTTGCGCCCGATTTTGGGTGGCCGATCTTCTGCTCGATCATGTTGCCCATGAGGTCGGGGGCGGCCCACATGCCTTTGCCGATCTGGGCTTTGCCGCGCAACCCGCAGGCCAGTCCAACGTCGACGTTCCAGTCTTCGTAGGCGCCAATCCAGGCTTGCGCTTTCATGTCGCTCTTGCGCACGAATGGGCCGGCTTCCATCGACGTGTGCATCTCGTCGCCGGTGCGATCAAGGAAGCCGGTGTTGATAAACACCACTCGGTTGGCAACGGCTCTGATGCACTCGGCG
>CALDYC010000041.1 GCA_937941245.1 uncultured Acidimicrobiales bacterium
GGTGGCGTTTACCGCGATTGTCCTTGTTCCGGTCGTGACCTCGGTGTTTGCATCAATCGGGCTCCGGCTCGTTGTGCGCGGGTGGGAAGGTTCAGCCGATGAGGTTGCGCGCCTTGAACGTGAAGCGGCCCTCGACCGGAACCTGGTCGTCAAATCTTCACGGCTGCTTGTGCCAAGCAGCGGCAGTCCAGCGTCGATTGCGGCTGCTCAGATTTTGCACTTCGCGTGGCCCGATGAGTCTGCTGCCACCGTGCTCACGGCGGGCCCCAAACCCGAGGCGGCAAACATCGAGCCGCTCACCAATACGTTGTTCGGCCGTTCGCTGGAGCACCGCCGAGTCCGAACCGACAATGTTGCCGAAGCCATTCTGGCCGAGAGCGCGCTTGGTTTCGGCGTTGTGGGGTTGGGTGCGAACGAAAGCGAAAGCGACGATGTGGTGATCTCGCCGTTGGTCGACGATGTGTTGTCGCAGTGCAGCATCCCGGTCGTTCTGGTTCGCCGATCGAAGACGCTCGGCGAGCGTCGGCTTCCGGCTGCATACAGCCGCGCCGTGGTCCCCGTCGCAGGCACGCCGGCCTCTCGTGCCGCGAGTGAGATCGCGTTCAATCTCAGTCGTAACCTCGGCACAGCGATCGAACTCATGCACGTGAGGTCAGCGAAGCAGGCGACTCGGCTCGGCGGCCTGCTTCAGATTGCCGAAGCGCCTGAGACAGATCAAAGTTCCGGCACCTTGTTGCTTGAACAGGCCCGGCTCATGGCCAAGGAACTGGGCGTCGACACCAGGTCCATGCTGCGTACCGGCGACCCGGCCGATGAAATCCTGCAGCTCGTTGAGGAGCTCGAAGCAGACCTCGTCGTCATGGGAGCAAACCTTCGCCGCCCCGATGGGCGCCCATTCCTGGGCCACACGGTCGAGCGAATCCTGCGTGAATGCGATGCAACCGTCGCACTCGTGCTTATGCCGTTCGACTTGTGATCGGCTGATCTGAGCTCGGCTCGGCTCGGGTCCTATCTCGAGTCTGATTTAGCGCTGCTTGATCATTTCGAGGAGCTCGGTGCCGTACCGGTCGGCCTTGGCTGGGCCGATGCCCGGAACCTCGAGTAGTTCATCGACGCTCGCCGGGTGATGAGCCGCAATCGCTGCAAGCGTCTTGTTGTTGAACACGATGTAGGCAGGCACCCCTTGCTCGCGTGCAGTGGTACGGCGCCATTCGACAAGGTCGTGATAGAGCGGCGAATCAGGGGTGGATTCGTCGAGCTTGTCGCGCATGTTCTTCAGATGGCTTTTGGCCCGGTCGGTATTGGCTGCAGTCGGCTTCGGCGGACGCTCATCTGATGCGCTTGCGTCGATGTGGTCGAGATACGGGCTGCGTTTTCGAGATGAGTTGCGCTCCCCGAAGGTGCGCCGTGCCGCCCAGGTGATCAGTACCTTGTCGCGGGCTCGGGTGATCGCAACATGCAGCAGCCGGCGTTCCTCGCTCAGCGCGGCTGGACCGTTGGCTTGAGCAATCGGCACGTAGCCCGATTCGATACCCGCTAGGTGTACCACGTTCCATTCGAGGCCCTTGGCGGCGTGGAACGTCATGACATCGACGGCGTCGTTCGCCGAGTCAATCCCGTCGTTGCGCGCCGAGTTCATCAGCCACTGCGCAAAGTCCGAACCGGTTGCTGTCGTATACGACGCCGCATGGTCCGAAGCGAGCTGGAGCAGCACTTCGCGATTTCGCTGGCGGTCTGCCTCGGCGGGCGAGAGTTCGTCATCGCCCACATTGATTTCGGATCGCAAGTCTGGGAGCAGCGAAGCCAGCGGGGTGGGCGAACCGCGCAGCATCTTCAACAGCGGTTTGATCTCAGCCTGGTCTGTGAGCGCAGCCCGCCCTCGCACCCGGCTCGGTACTCGTGCTCGTTCGAGAGCGGTCGCGATCAACGCAGCCTGCGCGTTCGTGCGTACCAGCACGGCCTGGTGCGACCACGGCTGGCCCGGCGCTGCATGGTCGCGTACCGCTCGAGCAATCGCTGCGGCCTCGTCGTCACTGGTGCGGATCTCAAGAATCTCAGGCTCGGGTCCCGACGCTCGGAAGGTTTCGGGTAACGCCGCTTCGCGGTCAGGCTTGGGGAGCACCGCATGCGCCGCTGCGATGATCTCAGGCGTTGACCGGTAGTTGTGGCCGAGCTTGACGACGGCGCCTTCGGGGAAGTGGCGTTCGAATCGGCGCAGATACCACGAGTCAGCGCCGTTCCATCCGTAGATCGCCTGGTTGGGGTCGCCGACTACGCACAAGTCGGGATCAGTTCCGGTCCACGCCGCCAGTAGTCGGAACTGCAGCGGGTTGACGTCTTGGAACTCGTCGACAAAGACATGTCGGTGGCGCCAGCGCACCGCAGCCGCGTAGTCGGCGTCGGTTTCGAGGTCTCGGATCGCAAGTGAAAGCAGGTCGTCGAAATCGATCGCTCGCTGCCGGCGTTTCTCCTCGGCATAACGCTGGGCGACCTGCAACAGCTCAGCGACCGGGATCGGGGCCCGTCGACCAACCCGATCGGCTTCGAACGGGTACGCGTCGAAGCTAATGTTTCGAGCAACGATCCATTCGAGTTCGCTCATTGTGTCGAGGATCGTCGACGTATCGGCCCGACGGCCCAGTAGCCGGGCGATGACGGCGAACTTGCGATCGAGCAACTCTGGAGGTCGTACGCCTCGCTCGGCCCAACGCTCATGTAACTGGGCGTACGCGAGCGAGTGGAATGTGCCGGTGGTGACACCGTCGCGCATGCCGAGTTGTCGCAGGCGCGACCGCAACTCGCTGGCTGCTTTGCGGGTGAACGTAACCGCCATTGTGCGCTGCGGGTCTATTGAGCCGATTGCTACCCGATGCGCAATGCGGCGGGTCAAAACCCGAGTCTTGCCGCTGCCGGCCCCCGCGATGATTGCGAGCGGATTATCGACCGACGTCACCGCTTCGTGTTGGGTTGGATCGAGCCCATCGAGGAGGGCGTCGCCGTCAGCCATGCGCTTGTGAGACTACCGATTCGGTGGACGTGCCGAATGGCTGTGGCAAGCTCCGCTCATGATGGTGGTTTCTGAGGAACGGTTCGAGGCACTCGTGGGCCGAGCTATCGACGCGATCCCTGAACCGCTGCTGAACCTGATTGACAACGTTGTGTTCCTGGTTGAAGACGAGGGAGAGGCCGAGGGGATACTTGGTCTATACGACGGAATTCCTCTTACCGAGCGTGACGTCTACGGCATGGGCGAGCTTCCGGATCGAATCTTTATCTATCGGCATGCGATTTGTGCGATCTGCGAAACCGATGAGCAGGTGATTGACGAGGTCGTCACGACTGTCGTGCACGAAGTTGCCCACCATTTCGGGCTCGACGATGACCGTCTAGATGAACTCGGCTGGGGCTGAAGCTCGCTCTGCTGCGTCCTGAGTTGGGGCGGCCTGACTGGCTACGGTTACGTCGTGGCCTTCGACCGCAAGTTGCTGAACGACAACGAAGAAATCTTGCTTGACCTCAATCCGCATTGGTGGTTCATCACGCCCCAAGCAGCGATTGTCGTGCTCGCCATCGTGGTCGCAGTCGCGGCACTTGCTCTTGATGTGCCGTCGGTGCTTCAGTGGGTGCTGATGATTGTGGTCGTCGCCGCTGCAGCGAACCTTGCGGTTCGCACCCTGCGATGGCTTGGTGTGAACTTTGTGATCACGACCGACCGGTTGATCTTCCGCAGCGGCGTGATTGCCAAGCGTGGCATTGAGATTCCGCTGGAGCGAATCAACACCGTGTTCTACGCCCAATCGCTCTTCGAGCGCATCGTCGGCAGCGGACACCTCACCGTCGAGTCGGCGGGCGAAGGCGGACAACAACACTTCGCTGATGTGCGCCACCCGCAGCGCGTGCAGCAACAGATCTACAAGGCAATGGAGATCGACAAGAGTCAGAACTTTCGGGCCATGGCCGAAGCCCACGGCGCATCTGCATTCCCTGGGGCGACCACCGCACCACTGTCGATCCCCGAACAAATCGACCAGCTGGACGAATTGCGGGTCCGTGGCGTGATCACCGATGTCGAGTTCCAGGCCAAGAAGACCGAGCTTCTTAACCGCATGTAACTTTGACCGTTTCGCACTCGCGTGCCGCAAAACCCGGTGTCATGTAGTTCAATGGCAGCGTGCCAATCGCATCGGTTAACGGGGTTAACATCTGTCACGAGATCGATGGCCCACCTGATGGTCCGCCTCTTTTGCTCATCGGCGGCTTAGGCGTACAGATGATCGACTGGATGCCACACTTTGTGCAACCGCTCATCGACGCGGGTTTTCGGCTGATCACATTCGACAACCGCGATATTGGGCTCTCGACGACGTTCGACGGAGCTCCTGGGGACCCCGGTGTCGTGCTCGATGCACTCATGGCCGGCAAGGTGCCACACGTTGCGTACAACCTGAGCGACATGGCGGCAGACGCCGTAGCGCTTCTCGATCATCTCGGGATCGATCAGGCACATGTCCTCGGTGTTTCGTTGGGCGGAATGATTGCCCAGACGGTCGCCATCGAACACCGCGAACGGGTGCTGTCGCTGATATCGGTGATGAGCACGACCGGTGCGCCCGATGTGGGACAACCAACACCCGAAGCTCTCACGGCGCTTCTGAGCGCAAACGCCACCACAGACCGAGAAGCGTTCATTGCGCAGTGTTTGGTTAACGCCGCAGTCTGGGCCAGCCCCGGCCACTTTGACGAGGTGGCTCTACGGACCTTGTTCGCGAACTCGTGGGACCGCGTCGGCGGACCGCAGGCTGAAAATGGCGGACGTCAGATGTGCGCCACGCTCGATAGCGCACCTCGCGACGATGCGCTTCGGGCGCTCGATGTGCCAAGCCTGGTGATCCATGGAACCGCAGACACGTTGATCACCGATTCGGGCGGCACCCGTACCGCCGAATGCCTCGGCGGCGAGTTGGTCCTCATCGACGGGCTCGGCCACGACATCGCAGTCGCGATGATCGATCAAATCGTCGAGCCGATCATTGCTGTTGTCACGGCCAATACGCCGGCCTGACCAAGTCAACGCAACCCGACCATCGCAGCTCGACTCACGCAGCGTCAGCTTCACTATCTGAACCAACAGGAGACCGATATGGGACCACTTGCAGGCATCCGTGTCATCGAACTCGCAGGAATCGGTCCCGGGCCGTTCTGTGCGATGATGCTCGCCGACATGGGAGCTGAGGTGATCCGTGTTGAACGGTCATCGCGGGTACCGGCAGAGTTCCCAGACACACCGAGTAGCGACATGACCAACCGCGGGCGGCAATCGATTGGTGTTGATCTCAAGAACCCTGAAGGGGTCGAGACGGTCCTGCGCATGCTCGAATCGGCCGACATCCTGATCGAGGGATTCCGCCCAGGAGTCACCGAACGCATGGGGCTCGGCCCTGATGTGTGCTTGGACCGCAATCCCGCTCTTGTCTACGGGCGCATGACAGGTTGGGGCCAGGACGGTCCCTACGCGCACGCCGCAGGACATGACATCAACTACATCGCACTGTCGGGAGTGCTCAGCATGATCGGCCGAGCGGGCGAAGCGCCTACACCGCCGCTCAACCTGGTTGGCGATTTCGGCGGCGGCGGGATGTATCTCGCGTTCGGCGTGCTCGCTGGTGTGATCAGCGCTCGCTCAACCGGCGTTGGCCAGGTTGTCGACGCGGCCATGGTCGATGGCGCTGCCTCGCTGGCCACGATGTTCGCGACATTGCGCTCGGTTGGCATGCACCGTGACGAACGCGGCGTCAACATGCTCGACGGCGGTGCTCACTTCTACGACGTATACCAATGCAGCGACGGCGAGTACGTTTCGATTGGCTCGATCGAAGCCCAGTTCTACCAGGAACTGCTCGACACGCTCGGACTCGACCCGGCCGACCTGCCAAACCAAATGGACCGAAGCCAGTGGCCTGCTCTCAAAGAGAAGTTCGCTGACATCTTCCGATCAAAAACACGAGACGAATGGTGCGCCCTGATGGAACATACCGATATCTGTTTCGCGCCGGTCCTTAATCCGAGCGAAGCCCCGAGCCATCCTCACAACGCCGAACGCGGAACGTTCATCGAAATCAATGGTGTGTCCCAGCCGGCGCCCGCCCCGCGTTTCAGCGCAACCCCTGCGGCGACACCGTCCGCGCCACCGCACCCGGGACAGAACACCGACGATGCGCTAGCAGCGTTCGGATTCGCGGCCGATGAGATCGTCGCCTTGCGGGCTTCGGGATCGGTGGCCTGATGTCCACCTTGGTCTTCTTTCATGCCCATCCCGACGACGAAGCGATTTCAACCGGCGGAACAATGGCGCTCGCATCGGACGCGGGTCATCGAGTCATTCTTGTTGTCGCGACCCGGGGCGAAGAAGGTGAACCGGTCGCAGGCGTGTTGGCCGAAGGAGAACAGCTCGGCGATCGCCGCGAGGCCGAGGTTCGCGCATCGGCTGCCATGCTTGGAGTCGATGAGGTTCTGTTCCTGGGCTACCGCGACTCGGGCATGGTGGGTGAACCAAGTAACGATGCTGCGGACAGCTTCTGGCGGGCCGACCTGGACCAGGCCGGTCAACGGTTGGCCGACATCTTGACGGCAAACGATGCATCGATCCTTGTCGGCTACGACCCCAACGGGGTCTACGGGCACCCTGATCACATCCAGGTGCACCGGGTCGGTGCCCGTGCGGCGACCCTGGCACATGTCAAGACCGTGTACTGGGCTACGGCCAACCGCGACCTGATTCAGCAGGCGATGGACAATGGCGCGTTTGATGACGAAGGTGACCCAGATCCGAGAGTGAATCGGGCCGAGATGGGCATGCCACTTGAAGAGCTCACCCACGGCATCGACGTCTCGGCTGCGATTGAGCGAAAACGCGCAGCTCTGGCTTGCCACAAAAGTCAGATTGATGAACAGAGCATGTTTCTTGCGATGTCCGATGACGAGTTTGCGATGGCGTTTGGGACCGAGTGGTTTGTCGACGCCGCGGCGCACGCATCCAACCCCATCCGCAGCGGCGAACTGGGTACGTCGCTGCTGTGATTGCTGATCTGCACCTCTGGTGCGCGTGGGTGGTGGTGATCGCCAACGGAATCGTCGGCGTTTGGGCATTGGCCGCCCACCGAATCACGTCCGCGAACACCCGCTGGTTATGGGGAGCGATTGCTGTTGCGCAGGTGCTGTTGTTCGTGCAGGTGGCGCTGGGCGCGGCTCGCCTATCAGAGCTTGGCGGCGACGCTCCTGAGTTCCACACCTTCTACGGGTTCTTGACGTTGGTCGGTGTTGCGATCTTGTACGGATACCGAACGCAACTGGCTCACATGCGATGTTTGCTGTACGGCGGCGGAAGCTTGTTCATCATGGGTCTGGCGATTCGAGCGATGTTCCTCGACGCGGTGCCGATTCCCGCGTCGGCGTAACCCGCTGGTCTGTTGTGACTGGGTGCCCTACGATCGGGCAATCGCTCGGCGACTGCCGCGCATGCACAGCAATCGGAGGAACATGACTGTCAGCGCTTACGTTCTCATCCAGACAGAGATGGACAAGTCGGCTGAGGTGGCCGCAGCGATCGCACAGATTCCTGGCGTCGTTGCTGTTGATGTCGTCACCGGCCCCTATGACGTGATTGCCAAGACTGCTGCCGACACTATGGATGAACTTGGCCGCATGGTGGTGAGCAGTGTGCAGAAGGTTCCTGGGATCAACCGCACCCTCACGTCACCTGTGGTGAACCTCTGAGCACCTTCATTGGCCGACGCCTCGAGCTATGCGCTAGGTGCGCATGACCGCTGCCCGGATCTCAACGGTCAGCGTTGGTCCGATCAATCTGACCGTCACGCATGCCGGCGACGGACCGTGTGTCGTGCTGTTGCACGGTTTCCCCGAGGTCGGCTACTCGTGGCGCCATCAAATTCCGGTCTTGGCCGAAGCTGGTTATCGGGTACTTGCTCCCGATCAGCGAGGATGCGGATGGAGCGAAGCGCCAACGGATAGGGCTGCCTACGGCATTGCGGACCTCGTCGCGGATGTGATCGGCCTGCTCGATGCCGAATCAGTCGACCAGGCTGTGGTCGTCGGTCATGATGTCGGAGCGCTGGTGGCTCCGTGGGTGGCACTGTTCCGTCCCGACCGCGTGCGGGCCTTGGCCCTGATGAGCTTGCCGTACATCCCCCGCAGCGAGCAGAGCATTGTCGAACATGTGCGAACAACGGACCCGGACGGCGAGTTCGCGTACATCCTGGCGTTCCAACAGCCGGGCATCGAACAGGCATTTGAGTCCAATCCCATCGAAGCGCTCAGGCGGTTCCACTGGACCTTGTCCGGAGCCCGGCCCGATGACATCGCTACGAATGGGATCCCGTCAGGGCTTCCGCCTCACCTGAGTCAGGGCGAGATCGAGAACTATTACCGGGCGTTTGCCCGCTCCGGGTTCGCCAGTCCGATGAATGTCTTCCGCAACTTCGAATCAAACTGGGACTTCACCCGACCCTGGCACAAACAGAAGCTAACGGTGCCGACCGTGTTCATCGCTGGCGAACGCGACCACGCGGTGTCATCTTCTGACGGTATGCTTGGAGCATCGATTGGGGACATGCGTGAACTGTGCAGCGACCTGCGCGGCGTGCATGTGCTTGAGGGCGTTGGGCATTGGGTGCAACAAGAAGCTCCTGATGTGGTGAATCAACTGTTACTCGCATTCCTCAGGGACCTCTGATGGTCGCACACGTGCATCGCGATGATGTGCAAAGGCGCACGCTGCGCACGCTGTGGGTCAGCTCGGTGCTCAGCAGGGGAGCTGTGTCATCGATCTTCCCCGTGTCGGTTCTGGCGATCAAAGACCTACTGGGTTCAGAGACCTTTGCCGGCTTGTCGACTGGCGCCAGCACGGTCGGTGCCGCAGCCAGCGCTGCGGCGCTGGCGGCGTTCATGCAGCGTCGCGGTCGCACCCCGGGGCTAGCGCTCGGCTTTGCCGCCGCGATCGTTGGTGCCCTGCTTGCCTTTGTTGCGGTCGAAGCCGGCTGGTTGGTGGTATTCCTCGTGGGCATGGTGCTCATCGGAGTCGGCTCGGGTACGTCGAACCTTTCCCGCTACGCCGCTGCGGACCTTGCGACACCTGAACGACGTAGCCGCGACATCAGCTCGGTCATTTTCGCTGCAACATTCGGAGCGGTTGCCTTCCCGCTCTTCATCGGGGTTGCCGGCGACGTCGCCGAAGACGCCGGATTCGACGAGAACGGTGGTGGACTCGCCATGGGAGCGGTGCTGTTTTTTCTCGCGGGGGCTGCGGTCTGGATATTCATGCGTCCTGACCCTCTCGTGGTCGCGGGCGGCGTCGAGCGTGACAAAACCCGACGGAAGCCGGCGGTGCCGTTCCGCGACGCCGTAGCGATCGCGTGGGCGCATCCGCTGGCTCGTCTGGCGTTCGTTGCCCTGGTGATCTCCCAAGCAGTCATGGTCATGGTCATGGCCATGACGCCGTTACACATGGACGCCCACGGCCACGACAACTCGGCGGTCGGCAAGGTCATCTCAGCTCATACGGCGGGGATGTTTGCGTTCGCCCCGTTGGCGGGCTGGTTGAGCGACCGGTACGGGCGAGTTCTCGTGATTGTTCTCGCCGCGTTCACGCTCGTCGGCGCAACTGTGCTGACCGCGATGGCCGGGGAGGCACCGCAGGCCCTGATGTTCCCCGGGCTGTTTCTGCTTGGCCTTGGTTGGAGCTTCGGCGTCGTTGCCGGGAGCGCTCTGCTGACCGAATCGGTCGACGAATACGACCGGGTTGCTGTCCAGGGGGCAGCGGACACTGCCACAAACATTGCAAGTGGAGCGGGTGCGCTCGCGTCCGGCATTGTCCTCGATATGGCGGGCTTCCACATCTTGTCGCTCATTGGGATGGCGGCCGCGGGTGCGCTCATGGCCCACGCGTGGTTCGAGAACCGAATTGCAGGCTCGCTGGCCTGAGCTCCAAATAGGGTTGCGCCCGGTGCGGTAGTTCTCCGCTTGGCGGCGACCGTGAGGTCTAGCTACGGGTCTAGCTACGGGTGCAATCGGCGCAAGCTACATGACCTCAGGAATGCCGAGGTCTCGGTAGCCCTGCTGTTCGTAGTTCGCTCGGAACAGGTCGCGCAGCTTGGTTGCCGCAATGTCATATGCGTCGGCGTTGGCCCAGGTGTTGCGCGGGTTGAGGATCGACGAATCGACACCTGGCGCGCTCAGCGGCATGGCTAAGCCGAGAATCGGATGCACCTCGGTTTCGACATCGTCGAGGTCACCAGCAAGAGCGGCGTTCAGTAGCGAACGAGTTGCGCCGAGTGACATGCGTGAGCCGGTGCCGTAGGCGCCTCCGGTCCAACCGGTGTTCAGCAAAATCGATCGAGCCTTGTTGTCGGTCATCCGCTGGGCCAACAGATCGGCGTAGACGATCGGTTTCTGAGACATGAACGGTGATCCAAAGCATGAACTGAAGGTCGCCTGGGGCTCGGTAATGCCGACCTCGGTCCCCGCGAGCTTGGACGTAAAGCCCATGACGAAGTGGTACATGACCTCTTCCTCATTGAGCATGGAGATTGGAGGAAGCACCCCAAATGCGTCCGCAGTCAAGAGCACGATTGTTTGCGGGTGCGGCCCGCAGGCCCCTTCGGCAACACCGGGATTGCACGTCAGCGGGTAGGCGAAGCGGGT
>CALDYC010000042.1 GCA_937941245.1 uncultured Acidimicrobiales bacterium
CAAGGGACCTATACGCTTCGGAACACATGATCTTCGGTGAGAATCTGCTCGCACTTCTTGTGCTGGCCCTGGGTGGAGCGTTGGCGGTCGGCAACCTGCTCGCGTTGGTGTCACCACGCAAACCAGAAGACCTCGAAGATGGGGAGTTGACCCGCCCGCCGATCATGCGAAGCCTGCTGATGATCGGTGTCGGTCTACTCGCAGCGATTTGGGCCCTCGCCAGTATCGCCGGCGCTGACGCCACCACTGATGACCCAGCCGCGGCTGCACAGACCCTTCAGACCGTAGCGACGCTCTAAACCTGCAAAACGCCGAACCCGCTACCGGTCAGACATTGGTGGCGCCGGGGTCTTCCCAGAAGTCTTCAAGCTCGACACCCAGGCCGTCGACGGTGCGATTGCACCATGCAAAGAAACCGGTGATCTGGTTGATCTCGACGATCCCTTCGTCATCGAACCCCGCGCTGCGCATGGCTTGGACATCGGCTTGCGTCACATCAGCAGGCGACAGCGTCAGAACCGAAACGTAGTCAAGCATGGCGAGATCTGCTGGGGTGAGACTGACCGACCGGTAGTCGGCAACAAACCCGTCGACCCAGTCAGCGTCATCAACTTCGCGGAAAAGACCTTCTCCGTGGTGGCGAATTCAATAATGACATCGATTGTGCACTGACACGGTGACAGCAATCATCTCACGCTGAGCCAGCGACAGCCGACCCTCTCCATGCATGACACCGTTGTAGAACGTCATGAGTGACCGGAGGGCGTTGGGCACCAGGCTGTGGGCCTTGATGATGTTGTCAACACCACCCCATGACCGCCGGTTGCCCTCGTAGTAGCGAGCAACCACGCCTTCAGCATCGTCCTCATGAACGGTGCGGACCCACGCCATGATCAGGTAGCGCCGCCATACAGGCCGAGTGCATCGGCTTGGTCGTCAGCAATGTGATAGCTCTCAGCATCGCTCGGGAACGCTCCGCTACGGACATCGCCCACGAACTCTGTGAGTGCGGCAATGCCATCGGTCTTGAGCGTGGCGTATTGGCGAACGAACTTTGCGAGGAAGTCGTCTTGCAGTCCGAGCAGGTCGTGGAAGACGAGCACCTGCCCGTCGCACCCTGGACCGGCACCAATGCCGACCGTTGGGATGTCGAGCGACGCGGTCACCATGTCAGCAACACGTCGAGGAACGCCCTCAAGCACGATGCTGAAACAGCCCGCAGCTTGAAGTACCTTGGCATCTTCGATCAGCGCCATTGCAGATTCGGCGCTCTTGCCCTGCACTTTAAACCCGCCCATTGCATGGACAGACTGCGGCGTGAGACCAATGTGGCCCATGACTGGAATCTCAGCCGCGATGATCGCGTCGACCATTGGAAGCCGTTCCTGGCCACCCTCAAGCTTGATGACGCCAGCCCCGGCACGGATCAAACGGGCAGCATTGCGCAGGGTGTCTTCGGTCGACACGTGATAGCTCATCCACGGGAGATCGGCCACGATGAGCTGAGCCGGTTGAGCGCGAGCCACGGCTGCGGTGTGGTGCACCATGTCGTCAACCGTGACCGAGAGCGTGTCGTCGTAGCCGAGCACAACCATCGCAAGTGAGTCGCCGACCAGGATCATGTCCGCCCCCGACTCGTTGACCATACGCGCCGAGGGGTAGTCATACGCGGTCACCATCACCAGCGGCTCGCCACCGTTGCCCACTTTGCGGGCCGCGATCGCAGGCGCCGTCACACGCTTGGCCATCTCAGTTCTCCTTGTTCACCGTCCAGTGCCACTTGTGGCTACCGGCAGTGCCTCTATCAAACCACGCCGAGGCGGGGTTGGCAAGTGGTGAAACTTGAGTTAGCGAGCACCTGACTGGGTTTGGTCCTCGGCAAGTGCAAGTCGCCGGGCCAGATGGTTCCAGTGACACGCTGTGCACACCTCAACGACATAGGCCACGTGCCTACCCGGCCGCCGAGCAAGCCTGGCCAGCTCCCCGCGCAAGGTAATGCATCGGCCGTGATTAGGCAGGCGCGGCCCAAAGACGTAGGTCACATGAACGAGCTTTGGCTTCTCACACACCGGACAGTCACCGCTGATATTCGTCCCGACCTGAGCGGCCGCACGACACAGTTCTGGGTGGGCGTCACAAACCTCAGACCTATCAAGCAACCCTTGTCGGTAGTCGGCGAGCGTCGAGGCCCGAGCGAGCCGATAGTCGATATAGCCCTCAGTATTCAGCGAAGAGGAGGAAGGCCGCCGGAACACCATGTTGCGATGGTAGGTCGGATCCGGCGTGTGGGACGAGTGCGGGCACCGCAGCCCCCGTCGCTCTTTCGCTCTCGAGGGCTGTAGCGATTCAGGATGTGTGCAATGCCCTGCCTACCCAATGCCCTTCCTACCCAATGCCCTGCCTACCCACTTCGGGGTCGATTGCAATTCGGGTTTGATTGCCCTCAAAGTGATGACCGCACCGCCACGACCTCTATTGTGTCGGTAGGAGATCAGTGTTTCGTGGCGGGAACTGTGGTTGATCGAGGCATCACATGCCTCGATCAACCATCCACTCCTTCAGCAGGTTCGTGCTTGCTTCGGCACCGAGCGGGCCATGGTTGATTCGGTGATCTTCAAGCACGCGGACCGCTTCACCGATCAGTGGCCCAGGCTCGATCCCGAGCTGATTGACAATCTCATTGCCGCTCAATGCTGGAGCAACATCGTGCAGAGGCTCAAGTTCAGCCAACTGCTCATAGATCATGCGGTGGGCATCGATAGTCGGCTGGGCTGTCGAACCGCCAACCACAGCAGCCAAGTCATAGGCCGCGTCAGCTGCGGTGGCCGCGATTTGGGTGGCCCAGCGTCGCACCGATGGGGCCGACGGCGCAGCGTCGAGCAACACCAACGCTGCTCGACAAAGCGACACGATGAACCGCGTCTCAACGCTCGACAACCGAAGTCTGCGCGTGGCGGCATGTACACCGTCTAGGTCGTCGTACAGGCCAATCAGCAACGCCGCCAATCGATGCTGCCATTGGCCCGGCATGGCTTCGACACAATCGATGGCAACCAGCGCCGAATCCAAACTCACCACGCGCTCGGGTTTGCCGTATTCAACAATCTCGGCCAGTACGCCGGTCTCGACCAGGAAGCGGAGGCCGGAGGCTGGGTGGGGTAACGCGAGCAGCCGCCGCATTTCCTGGCCGATGCGTTCAATCGCCACGATCTGGACGCGATCGTGCAGATCGGCTGCGGCCATCACGAGATCGGGATCGACCGCGAGATCGAAGCGGGATGCGAACCGGGCAGCTCGGATCATGCGCAACGGATCGTCGGCGAAGGAGATCTGCGGTTCGAGTGGAGTGCACAGACGACGAGCGGCGAGGTCCTTGGCTCCTCCCCACGGGTCCAACAGGTCGCCGGTGATCACATCGACCGCCATCGCGTTGATCGTGAAATCGCGTCTCGACAGGTCGACCGAAAGGTCCCTGCCGAACGCGACTTCGGGCTTGCGTGAGTCCGACGTGTAACTCTCTCGACGATGCGTGGTGATCTCAAACAAACGCGACCCGATGCGCAGGCCGATCGTGCCGAACCGCTCGCCTTGTGTCCAGAGCGCATCGGCCATTGGTTCAACGATCTGACGAATGACCGTTGGGATCGCGTCGGTTGTGAGATCGAGATCAGCGCTGGCATCGACGGGTGCACCGAGCCATTGATCGCGGACGATGCCACCGACCAGGTACAACCGGTACCCGGCTTGGTCGAATCGATGTCCAAGATCTGCGGTGAGCGCAAGGACATCATCGAGATGAGCGAATGTCATGGTTCAGCTCGAACGGCAAGCCGCATCACTTCGGCCGGCCCTCACTCAACAACATGGCTGCAGCTTGGCCGATCAGTTCTTGACCCGGGCCTCCATTACTTGCGGCTTCGGTCTCGATCCGCTGATCACACAGATCCGCAACGACTGCAGCGCTACTCAAACGCAACGCATGCAGGTCGTAGCCACCCTCCAAGAACATCGCGGTACGACGTGTTGGGACCACCTGCCTGAGGCGTCGAGTCAGTACCGGGTAGTCGCCCGCGGTTAGCCCCATCTGGGTGATCGGGTCGGCCCGATGGGCGTCGAAGCCAGCAGAGATCAGAAGCCACGTCGGCGCGAACGCATCTACGCGTGGGGCAACGACCCGATCCCAAGCCTGGAGGTATACGTCGCCGGTAGCTCCCGGTGGCAACGGAAGGTTGATCGTGGTTCCGAAGCCGGCACCGGAACCGCGTTCGTCGAGCGCACCGGTTCCGGGGTAGCACGGCCACTGGTGGAACGATACGAACAAGACTCGTGGGTCTTCATAGAAGATGTCCTGGGTGCCGTTGCCATGATGGGCGTCGTAGTCAACAATGAGCACCCGCTCACCCAGGTCAGCAAGATGACGAGCGGTCACGGCGACGCTATTGAACAGGCAAAATCCCATCGATTGGGCCCGAGTGGCGTGGTGCCCGGGTGGCCGAACGGCACACAGCGCAACATCGGCTCGACCGGCGGCCAGCTCATCGATCGCAAGTAGTCCAGCGCCGGCTGCGCGACGAGCAGCGTCGAACGATGCTTCGACTGCAACCGTGTCGGCATCGATGCGACCACCGCCGGAGGCACACACCGATTGAATCGTGTCAACCAGGTCAGCGGTATGCACACCTGCCAAGGCCTCAAGCGGGGCAAGTGGAGCTTCGAGTCGCGAAACCGCATCGCCGACGTCCGCCAGCTCAATTCCGGCCTGCACTGCATCGAGGCGCTCTGGCCGTTCAGGGTGCGAGCGACCGGCCTGATGAGCCGAACAAGCATCGTGGGCAATCACCAACAGCGACATGGGCCGAGTCTAGGACTGTTGCTGTCGGCGACTCTGAGCCAGCACACTTGCCCAATGGGCCGCGACGTCGTATACCTCGGTGTCGACCGAGCGCAGATTTCCCCGTGGAGATCGAGCACTTCGACGGCGACAGTGATTGGTCACCCGCGGAAGGCCGCGATGGCCGTCGATGCGGTTCGTGATCTGATTCGGATCACCGCGCAACGTGGCTACAGCGCAGCGTTCACGTCGGCGATGACTCCAGAACAAGCCGTTCCGTTCATTGCATGTGGATTCACATTGCATGAAGAACTGCATCTGCTGCGCAGGGACCTGGCTGAGCCAATCGATATACCCCGACTGCGAACCCGGCGAGCTCGGCGCACCGACGTCCCGTCGATTCTTGAGCTGGATGAGCTTGCTTTCGATACGTTCTGGCGGTTTGATCACGCAGAGTTGATCGAGGCCACGAAAGCAACTCCTCGGCACAGATTCCACGTGACCCGCACGACCCCAGCCGTCGGATACCACATCACCGGTTTGGCCCACCAACAGGGGTATCTCCAACGCATCGCGGTGCATCCCGACGCGCAGGGCGAAGGATGGGGACGCACGCTGGTCTACGACGCGCTCGCCTGGCTCCAACGCAACGGTGCTGTTTCAGCGTTGGTGAACACCCAACTCCAGAACGAGCGAGCCGTCGCGGTGTATCTCGCTACTGGGTTCACAATGGAAGCCCATCGGTTGCACGTGTTACATCGCGAGCTGGATTGAGTACCGACACCTGAACGAGACGTTTAGATTCGCGACGCTGCCACGAACTGCACCGCCGCGAAGCCAGCGACCATAACCACACCGACCAACATGACCACGCGCCCCGCGGTCGACAGCCACGAGGCGGCAACGACGACGGTGCCGGCAACTGCTGCGACAACATTGACCTTGGCAACGCGGCGAACCTCACGGGCTCGAGCGAACTTGCGATTCGCGTACAGCGTGACAACAAACGACCAGATCAACACGACCACGCCAAAGACCGTTGCGACCCAACCCCGAGTACCAAGCCAGTCGGCCATGAGCGCCCCGGCAAGCACGAAGACCAACCCCACGAGATTGCAGAGACCAGCGTCGAGGCCAAGCGCCACATTTGCCATCCGCGTTGGCTGCTGTGGGACGTCACCAATCGCTTCGTTCGCTTGCACGCCATGGACTCTAGGACCAGCGATGCGGGCTCACGAACCGTTCTGTGGACAAGAGCCACGACACGCCACCAACAGGCTCCACCGCTACACCCGGCCACGCCGCCCGCGATCAGCGTTGGACGGCAACGTCGCCGAATACGGCTACCGCGTCTGCTTCGAAGCGATCCCGGCGAAACCACCAACCTTGCCCACCACCTGCTGTGAACTCGTCGATGTTGTGGGCCTTGTTGTCAATCAACAGGCTGGTGTCGATACCGGGCGGCAGAGCAAGCACCTCGCGGGCTCGTTCGACCATGACCACCTTCGATGCGCTGGCAACTTCTGCACTGGTGACATGCACGTCCACCAGGGGCATAAGCCCGATACCGGCAGCAAAGGCCCAGTACTCGTGTGGGTTCACTGTGACGACGGCTTGGGTGTATGTCCGAGCCAGTCGCTCAACCAGCGTTCGGACCTCTGGGAACCAGTGAATATCCGCAAAGTTGGCAGTCATCTGTCGCGCGATCTGCTTTGGTGTCAAATCGACGTACTGCCGCATGGCAATTGCGGCGTCGTTGACCGTCGCCCGGCCGAGGTCCCAGGCGTCAAATAGATCTGGGCGGTCAGCAACCATCTGCTCAAACGCCTGCGTCCATTCGGGACACTCTCGCGGCGCCGCTCGCATGAACAGTTCGTCGACCAGCGTGTCGCCGAAATCCCAGCACACCAAATCACCGGTAAAGGTTTGGACCATGTATCAACGGTAGATCGTGGTGTCGACTGACGTCGATGCGATTCGTCGTCCGCCGCGAAAGACGTCGCGAGACGCAGGCGCTTCGGCGATCGCTGCCCGAAGCGACGGTGCACGGACTGCCACAAAGTCGGCTGCGTCACCTACGTCTACCGTTGCGGGCATCAGTCCCATGGCCGATCGGGCTGCGGCCGAAACCTGCATATAGGCCCGGTCCGGACTTTGATGGCCGGCCATGACCATGAGGGCCGCAGTTTCAAGCGGGTCACTGCGACCAACGAGATTGAACGGGTCCTGCACGTTGTCGGCGCCTGCACCAACGACAACGCTGGCATCGACGAGTGCCTGGACCGCAGTGAGCCCTCGTGGTTTGGCGCGTTGATGGTCGCGTGCTTGCAGAAACAGGTTGGTCTGCGGAAGCACGATGACTGCAATGCCCGCCGCGGCGACCTCACGTGCGACATCGACCTGGACCTCGGGGCTCTGCATGCCCAGGCTCACACAGTGACTGGCGGCAACCGGAAGCTCGAAGCCACGCTCTCGCACCTTGCGAGCGAGCGAACGCAGCGTCAGCACCGACCCGTCGAGGGTTTCGTCAACATGAAGGTCCAGTGGCAGGCCGGCATCGGTCGCCGCGTCGAGCACGACGTCGAGCATGGCGTCAGCAGCGGGTTCAAGGTGCGGGCAACCGCCGATGAGATCGACGCCAGCCTCGATTGCCGCTGCCAGCGCAGTTCGGTTTCGAGCCCCTTCAACGCCGGCGAGTGGCGAAACCATCAGTGCAACGATTTGCACATCGATGAGCCCGTCGTACGATGCTGCCGCTTGGCGCACCGCACCGATGGCGTTCAACCCGAAACCGTCGCCGACGTTGACGTGAGTACGCACGGCCGTGCAGCCACTGAGTAGGAGCTTGCCGAGTGCATCGGCTGCGCGTTCTACGCTTCCGTCGTGGGTGATCACACCCGTCGCCGCAGCGTGGTTCCAACCGTCGATCGCTCCCATCAGATCGCCTGAGGGGTTCACGACGAGATCAGCGGTGAGCGCCTTGTCAAGATGGGCATGCGGCTCGGCCATCGGCGCAAGAACGAGCCGACCGGCAAGGTCATGATCACCGCTGGACGGCGGCGTCGCCGACGGCTCGGTCACGGCATCGATCAGCCCGTCGACAACAATGATGTCAACCTGGCGGCCATCACCGAGCACACCGTTACGAAGCGTCGTTGTTGCGCTGGCGCCCGCTGAGTCCCCGCTCATGTCAGGTGCGGAAGCACGCCCTCGGCGATGCGGTGCAGTTGTTCGTCGACCTTGTCATAGCTGTCGCCAGGCATCGCTGGGAAAAGAACCAGGTTCTCGATCCCTCCGAGGTGGTCCTCGTACGCTCGGATCTGCTCGGCGACCTCATCTGCGGTGCCGACGAGCCACACGTTGTTGTCAAGTGATTCTTCAAGCGCAGGGATCAGCCCAGCTGCGGCAGGTCCCCCGTCGGGACCCATGTAGCCCTTCGACCAGCCGTACGGACCGAGGAACTTCCAGAACTCGTCGTGGCCGTTGCGAACCGAATCGATCGCCGCTTCTCGCGTGTCTTCAATACAGGTGTTGACGACGAGGGTGCGCTTCTCACCAGCGGCGAGCTCGGTGCCGTGCGTTTCGGCGTATATGTCCGCGAACCGGTCCCAGAACTGTTTCATGAACTCGTGGTGCTTCAGCCACATGACGCCGCCCCAGCCGCAGCGTGGCACCGATTCGAGAGTAGGAGGCGAGGTGATCGCCTGCCACATCTCATACGGATACAACGGGCGTGGGATCAGTGAGAGCTCTTCGACGAACCCGCCGCGGTCGGGAATACCTGGTGCCGGGAACTCGTAGACGTCGCCTTTGAAACTGAACGACTCGTTGTCGAGCGCCATGCGCAGAACCTGCACTGCTTCGTCGAACTGCATGCGGTTGAACGTGTCAGCAGCAGCTTTGTCTGGGTTGTCGAACGATCCGATCTTTGAGCCGAAGTTTTCCTGTTCGCGTGGCACCGTGCCACGACCTATGCCAAGAATGCCCCGGCCTCCCGAGACGTTGTGCAGGGTTGCGAAGTCCTCTGCCATGCGCAGCGGATGCCACATACCAATGATGTTGAACATCATGCCGATACGAATACGTTCGGTTCGCTCGGCGAGGATGGCCCCGAGCATGAGCCCATTGGGGACCACTTCGTAGCCCTCGTACTGGAAGTGATGTTCGGTCAGCCAGAACGAGTCGAAGCCGAGTTCGTCGCAGCGAACTCCCATGTCGAGAATGCGCTCGGTGGCATGCCAGACCTCTATAGGGCCGTAGCGGCGATCAGTCGGGGCTGGCGCTCCGGCGCCTGCGTCGGACATCTCGACGCCACCGAACAAGAACACACCCGTCTTCATCTCTCGATCCTATGACCCGCACCATCGACCATGCCTGGTCGGCGGTTTGGCTCCTACCCTGCGCGTGGTGAAGGTTCCGTCATCAGGATTGACGCTGCTCGTCGGAGGGGCTCGCAGCGGCAAGAGCGACCTGGCTGTACGTCTCGCCAATGACTGGCCCGGCGAGGTCACCTTTGTTGCTACCGCAACCGCTGGCGATGAAGAGATGGTCGAGCGCATCGAGAAACACCGCAGCGATCGCCCTGACCACTGGCGACTGATCGAAGAGCCAACCTTCGGGTCGCATGACGTGGGCGATGTCGCCGATGGGGACCTGCTCATCGTCGACTGTTTGACCATGCTGATCAATGAGCTTCTGTTCGCTGGGTTCAACGACCGGGCAGTCGACGCACACATGTGTGAGCTCGCCACAGAACTCAACGGCCGCTCGGGGCCGACCATGGTGGTGACCAACGAGGTGGGGCTGGGCATCGTGCCCGACAACCAACTCAGTCGTCGCTACCGCGACCTGCTCGGTCGAGCGAATCGTTCGATGGCCGATCGCTCGCGGCTCGCCGCATTCGTCGTGGCCGGTCGTGCGCTTCCTCTCGAGAGTGTGTCCGCCAGCTGGTGCACCGACTAGGCGTTGCCCGAACACGCTCGAGTCGGATCGCCACCAAACGCCGTTGCAACATTTCCGAGCGCGATAGGTCTTCGTCGAGAACCAACCGGAACCGCTCCCGTCTGGTTGCTACTGCTCAAGCGACGCCCGACTGCGATGGAACGAACTCACCGCGTTCAGTTCGTCGACAGCTTCTGGAGGTAGCGGGTTGTCGAGTCCGGCGATGGTGTCGCGCAGCTGCTCCGGCGTGTTCGCGCCAACGATCGGTGCCGATACTGCTGGGCGCGTCCGGAGCCAGTTGATTGCCGCTTGCGCAGGAGACTGACCGTGTCGGTCCGCGACGCGAGCCAAGGTCTCGATGATCTGCCAGTTCTTGTCACTGAACTTTTCGTCAGCATTTTCTTGGGCGCGAACGCTCTCGGGCAACGGCCGGCCTTTGCGATACTTGCCCGTCAGCATGCCGCCTGCGAGAGGGCTGTACGGCACAAGGCCGATGCCGTAGCGCTCACACATTGGGCCGAGTTCGGTTTCGACCTCGGCTCGAAAGGGTTCGAGCATGTTGTAGTTCGGTTGCACCGACACAAAGCTCTCAAGGTTCTTGCGATCCGATGCCCAAAGGGCTTCGATCACTCGCCAGGCAGAGAAGTTCGAACAGCCGATGTATCGAACTTTTCCCTGACGTACCAGATCGGTAAAGGCGCCGAGCGTCTCTTCGATGGGGACGGCCGGATCGATCCAGTGGGCTTGATACAAGTCGATGTGGTCGACGCCCAACCGGCGCAAGCTGTCCTCACAAGCGCGCAGAATCCACTGTCTCGATAGGCCTTCGCGTTGGCGAGCGGAAGAGCGGTTGTCGACGAACATCTCGCCCATGGCTGCGCGCACCTTGGTTGCGACAACCATGTCGTCGCGGTTGCCCCGAGCTTTAAGCCAGGCGCCGAGAATCTCTTCAGACACCCCTCCCGGGTTGGGCGGTCCGCCCATCGAAGAGGCCCACGAGCTGTAGCAATCCGCCGAGTCGATGAAGTTTCCACCCACTTCGGCATATGCGTCCATGACCTCGAATGCACCGCTCTGATCGACTGACCATCCGAATTGCATCGTGCCCAAACCAACTCGGTACACGTGCAGACCGCTGCGCCCAAGTTGCACGTAGGGCTCAGTTGATGGAACCTCGAAAGTCATGATGTCACCCTTTCCGTTTGTCCGGCGTCGAGCGGACCGACCGTGTCGGTCGCATCTGCGTAGAAGCTGAGCTTGTGGTCAATGAGGCGCACGGCGACCTCGCGATCAAGGATCTGTTGCACAACCAGCGAGCGGTGCTCGGTCAGCATGCGGACCCGCTCAGGTTCGGTGTGGTTGCCCTGGGCGCCGAGCTGCGCGTAGCGACGAAGCTGATCGATCGTCATACCGGTTTCGCGCAGGCATCGAAGTACCTCAATCCACAGAACATCGTCTTCGCTGTAGCGCCGGTGGCCACCGCTGGCCCGCGAGACCTCTTGGATCAGCCCTTCACGCTCGTAGTACCGCAGCGTGTCGATGCTGACCCCGGTGCGCTCAGCCATTGCGGCGGGGGTGAGTTCCCCAGCATTCGTTGTCTCCATATGGGCAGTTAACTACCTGGAGCGCACTCCAGGTCAAGGGTTGTCTGCAAGAGAGTTTGTAGTCTCCATTCGGTCGGGTGATGTGCTCGCCACATTCCCGATCGTTTCGAACGCTGCGGAACGAACCAAAACGACGAATGAGAGACGCCGGAGCGCCTCCCATTCGTCCCACAGCTGTGTTGTTACGCCAGGATCAGCGACCCGGGGCCCCGTCACAGAATCGATTGGTGACAAGCGTGTCTGCCGACAGGTCTGACGCCATGTCAATGCCCCGATCCTCAAGGACGGGCTGGACGATGTCGATCAGGCCAGCGACCCGATCAATGTCGAACGAGCAGTACGTACCGTCGGCGCTATTCACGCCAATACCGCCGTTGAACAGTTCCATAGCTACTGCGTTGATACCCGGCGACACTTTCCAGTAGGTGTCGAACGTGTCATTAATACCGACCAGCGCGTCGCCGATGGTGTTGGGATCGGCCAGCGCATCAACCCATGCCTGGGCCAGAACCGGGACGAGAACCTCAAGGCACGGGCTCATCTCGTCGACCTTGTCGGCACGCACCGTGTACATGGCTGGGTAGTCCTCGAATCCAAGATCATGGATCAAGAAATAGTCCACGGGAGCGGCAGCGCCGTCCTTCCACGCAATGTCGTTCTCGTACTTAAACAGCTCGTTTGATGCAAAGCCTTGCTGGATGATTCCACCATTGCTCTCGATGAACTGGTCCGGGGCACCGCCGTACGACGGGTCGAGCTGACTCTCATCGATAAAACCTTCGCCGACAAGGAAGTCGGTGTACGTCGTACCGTCGAAGTGCAAAATGCGAGCGCCCGTGGCGCCGAGATCGCCCGGAGCGCTGATGTCGAACTGCTCGGGATCCCACATGACCATCTGCGGATTGAGTTCGAGGGTCTTGGCCACACCGACCACAGCATTGCTTCCGGTGTCCTTGATTGCGTCAGACGCATTGACGTAACCGAGCGTGATATCGCTGTCTTCGTACATCAACGAGGTCACGGGGGTGAACGACACGGCGTCGCCTCCGGAACGAACTTCGACTGTCTCGATGCCGCCAACTGCGTATTGAGGCTGCACCGGACCGCTGTAGCGGAAGGTCTCAGCATCGGAGGTCCCGTTAGGGCCGATCAGCTGGTACGAGCCAGCATGTTCGATCTCGGGCCACCAGTCCGTCTGGATGACCAGGTTCGATGGGCACACGGCTTCGTCGGCCGCCATCTCGTCAGTCGCCATTTCATCGGCCGCCATTTCATCGGAGCCGCCATCGTCACTGCCGGTCTCGGCCGACGTGGTTTGATCGGCATCGGCGGACGAGCTGGCGTCATCTGAACCGCATGCTGCGGCGACGAGTGCCAACGCAAGCAACAGGGTGACCCATTGCATGAACCGTCGAGACGTGGGTGATTTCTCTGTCATTGCCATTGTGGCAATCCCTCCTGTGGGTGATGAGATCTGGGTGAACGACATCTGGGTACGCGAGATCATGTGTCGGCTCCGGCCGAGTCATGCCAGCTGCGAAGCATGCGGTTCGACAACCATCCAACAAATGCAAAGATCACAATGCCGAAGATGCATGCGCAGATGGTGGCGGTGATCAACTCAGGAATCCGAGTGTCTTTTTGGTAGTTGTCCAGCAGACGACCGACACCTATCGCGCCCTGTCTGAAGAAGAAGTCACCAACGACTGCGCCAATGACGCAACCGCCCGCAGCGATGCGAAGACCGGTGAAGATGGCTGGCATTGCGCCGGGCAACTCGAGCTTGGTGAGTCGCGTGAGCGACGAGACACCGTGCAACGCGAACAAGTCGTGGTGTCGTTGTTGTGCGGACTGAAGCCCAAACAGGGTGTTGGTGATCACCGGGAAGATTGCGATCAGCACGCACACCACGACACGGGACGCAATGCCAAACCCGAACCAGTTCCGAAGCAGCGGCACCAAAGCAAGAATCGGGGTGACCTGCAGAACGACCGCGTAGGGGAAGATCGACTTTTCTGCCCACTTCGCGGTGTTCATAACAATCGCCACCACGATGCCCAACACCACCGAGATTGCCAGACCGATAAGTGCCACCCGGCCGGTCACGAGCAGCGATTCGAGGATCGGTCTGATGCCCTTACGGTCATGCCAGACGAGGAAGCCGTCGGTCAGCACTTGGTGCGGAGGAGGCAGCGCCGTTCGACGTCGCACCTCATCCATGCGGACGTAGCTGATGAAATACCAGACCCCGATGATCAGCCCGAATGTGATGAGTGGTGCGAGCCAGTTCAATCGAGCATCGCGAGCTCGCTTGCGGTCAAGCACCTGGCGCATTTCGGCAGTGCGCGCTGCAACCTCGCTAGGCACTTCATTTGCGGCATCGTCCACGCCCGCGGAGCCCCTCGCAGCCCCTACAGCACTCGTTTCGATAGAGCTGGGTTCGGCAGAGCTGGGTTCGGCAGAGCTGGTTCTTGCAGAGCTGGGTTCGATAGAGCGGTCAACCGTTTCGGTCATGCGTGGGCAACTTTGAGCGAGTTCGACACGTCGCCGCACAGCTCGGCAAACTCGGGCTCATACCGAAGCTCGGGGTTTCGGGGATAGTCAAACGGAATTGCGATGTCACTGATGATGCGTCCCGGCCGGGCCGACATCGTGATGACGCGCGTTGACAGGAATACGGCCTCGGCGATCGAGTGCGTCACGAAGACACCTGCAAACTCTTTGGTGCGAAAGAGCGACAGCAGCTCGTCGTTCAGCCGTTCACGGGTGATCTCGTCAAGCGCTCCAAAGGGTTCGTCGAACAGGAACACTTTGGGTTCCATGACAAGCGACCGGGCGACCGATGCCCGCATTTGCATGCCACCTGAAAGCTGCTTGGGGAACTTGTCTTCGTGTCCGGCCAGACCAACAAGTTCAATGGCATCGCTCGCCCGGGTTGCACGTTCCGCCTTGGCCATGTTGTGGAACTCGCCGAGCAGTTCAACGTTGCGTTGCACGGTTCGCCACGGCAAGAGCGTGGCGTCTTGGAAGACATAGCCAATCGAATCGCGTGGCACGTCACACACCCCACCGGTGTGTTCAGTCAGACCCGAAGCAATCCGCAACAACGTGGACTTACCGCAGCCAGACGGACCGACCAGCGCAACAAACTCACCGGGGTCGACAGTAAAGGTGATCTGGTCAAGCGCGTGGGTGCCGTCGGGGAAGATCATGGATACGTCTGAGAACGTGAGCGACACGTCAGTACTCATCGATGACCCTCCGCCAGTGCCTCGTGCACGGGCTGACATCTCGACCGTTCTAGCACACACCATCTTGTTTGCGACACGTCAAACCCGTCCGTTTTCAGAGCGTTCACGCTGACGGTGTGCGCAACTCATCTCTTGCGGTCTCGAAGCACCCGATCAGCAGCGTTTCGACCCGGAGCGCCGAAAACTCCAGCACCCGGCCAGGTACCTGCACCGGTGAGATAGAGCCCCTCCACCGGAGCATCGTGTCGACTGACTTCGCTTCGTCGCCCGACGAACGTCGCCACCGGCGACTCGACATACGAAGGAGCATGTCTGCGGTGCATCGAGAACTCGCTTTCGTACCGGTCGGGCGTCATCGCCCGCCAGCGATCGATGGTGGCTGCGAATTCGCTTCCGACGAAGGTGCCCATGATCTCAAGCCACCGTGCCGGTTCCATCGAGGCCGGCCAGCCTCCATGCAGGTTGTAGGGCGTGAACAATGTCTCGAGGCTCAACACGTGCTGACCCAGGGCCGGCTGCAATGTGTGGTCGAGTTGCGAAGGCAGATTGATCAACATGGTCGGCTTGGCATGCACCTCGCCCGCAGAGCGCAAGCGATGAGCCTGCGCGAGCTCGTCAAGACTTGGTGAAATGACGCAGGTTCCTTGCATCGGGTCTGCACCATCGAGCGCCAGCACCGCACGGTTACCCACCTGCCACTGCGGCAGGTCGGTGAGCACGGCATCGATCTTGGACTCGTAGCCGTCCAGTTCAGTCTCGGCCGCCCACCGGCGCAGCATGCGCTGTGCCTTCGCAGTCGGTTTGGCAGCGTGACCACGGGGGCCAGCACCCGAAGGCAGCCAGCGAGTGAGCACCTGTCGGGGATCACATGCGGTGACCACCTTGTCTGAGGCAAGCACCTCACCGTCCACCAGCTCGACACCGCAGATCGAGCCGTCGCTCGCCAGACGAAGCTGACGAACCGGTGCGTTACATCGGGTCTGGCCCCCAGACGCAGCGAAGCTCGCAGCAATCGCATCGGTGAGCGCACCGCTACCACCAACGGGTCGGCCGGTGCGGATCAGATGCCGGGTTGCGTAGCCCGCCGCGGCCAGTCCAGTGCCGGGAAGATCGGGGCTGATTCCCCAAACGGTTGGACCGGTGCTGATGGCGGGCATCGCGAGATGAGGGTCACTGAAGTAGCTCCGCAACACCTTTGTGGCGCTTTGGCGGGACCATCGCAAGAGCCGGGCAATCCCCGTGGCGCTGCTTCCAACAGCGGCCTTCAGCAGCTGCGGCGCGGTTGCGCGGCTTCGGGCCATCTCAATGGCCGCGGACGCCACCGGAAGCGCATCGTCGAGGTAACGCCGGTAGGCATCGACTTGGCCGGGGTGGGTATGGGCAAGTCCGGCCAGCGTGCGGTCGCTGTCGGAGAAAAACGGCCACGGCGTCGAACGATCGTGAAACAGGTGCAGGTAACTGACATCGGCCTCGAGGTAACGAAGCCCGTGCGACCCGAGATCCAACTCGTCGAGCAGAGGCATGGCTCGGATCAGCGTGTGGTCACAATTGCAGATGTTGAACCGTGCACCCAGGTCCGAGACTGTCGAGGCACACCCGCCGACTGATGATCGAGCCTCGACAAGAAGCGTGTCGAGTCCAGCTCGTGCCAGGTAGGCAGCGCAGATCAACCCGTTGTGTCCGCCTCCGACGACGATCACGTCAGCGTCGCTCATGGACACTCTCCCTCGGCTCGCCCTTCGCTCGATCGTCCACTCGATCGCGTAGATCAAGCTACCGGTATCACTGGTGCTCGAACGATGGACGCAACGGTTGCGCTACCTTCGCCGCAATGGCGGCCTTGGTGGTGCAGACACACCCAGTGTCCACAAGCTTCGGAGCAGCCGTTGGCGCGGCAGCCGTCAGGGGGTTGCGCGACTCGGGTGAAACCACTCGCCTCGCGCGTGTATGTCAGGGCGACACAGTGACTGCCGACTCGTTCCGCGGCGTCAATCACCTCGTCATCGCTCACCCGACTTGGTGGGGAAGCGTGCCAGCTGAACTACTCACATTGCTTCGCGATCTTGTCGGCGCTGAGCCCGGTGTAGCTCGACCACATGCGCCAGCGGGACCCGGCCCGTTGTCGAATGTGTCGTCATTGACCGTGATCGCAACCCACGGCGGGTCATGGTTCATCAACCGACTTCAAGGCGAACCTGGCAAACGGCTGTGGCAGCGCCACATACTCAAGCACTGTGCTCCCGGTGCGGCATTTCGTTGGATGCCCTTGTATCGAGTCGACCAGATTTCACACGAGCGGCGAGCGGCATTTCTCGATCAGGTGACCCGTGCGGTTGCCACCGGCGCGACGCGACCCGGCATCTGACGCAGAACTATCACCAGGCCCCGAACGCAGCCAGAACGCGAGAATCGAACTCCGCGCCCGGCGGTCCGGCCACGCGAGACGTGCGGCACAGCAGCGAGCAGTTCAGGCGCAACGTGCGCCCGAGAATGCGGTACCCGAGGTCGTCGCGCCGGTTGCTCACGCGTTCTGGCGGATTCACCGTCGATACCAATCCGATCCGGCGAATCTGGTGCAGGTTGCGTCGGACCTTGTTGCGTTCACTGAATGTAAACGCCACACCGGGAACCATGACTCGGTCCAACCATCCCTTGAGGACCGGAGGGGGCCCCGCCATCACCGTGGGGTACACGAAAACCAGTGCTTGCGCATCGAGCACCAATTCGGCTGACCTGCGAGTCTCGTCTGCGATGAGCGGCTCGGTGGTGTCATAGGCGACCCGTTCAGCAGAGCTCATATGCGGACCGAAGTTCTCGCCAAGTACATCGATTTGAGTCACAACATGCCCGGTCGGACCGGCGGCTAGTGCGGTCGTGACGGTTTCTACTACCGATCCATGCGGATCGTCTGTCGCATAGGCGCTTACGGTCAAAATCCGCACAGTGCACAACGGTAGCGATGACGGCAAACGCACGCCGCACCTCCACGCACTTCAGATGCGATTGGTCGATCCTTGGCAGCCCAAAGCTCGCTCTTGCCACCGACCGTGGGCGTCTGAGCGCCACACGCGGTTTTGGCCTAGTCATTTGGGAGAATCGATTTGTTTTCCGCGCGACACAAGACATGGGAACGCCACACTGTCCGGTGGCGCGACTTGTAGCGCAGAATCAACCTCGAAGGATCTCCATGAAATCGAATCACTCCGGATGGTGGGCCACGTTGCTCGCTGTCGCCCTGACTCTGGGACTGTTTGCTGCCTCAACGCAAACAGCTGGAGCCGACCGTGGCGATCGCGGTGCACGACAAGCGCCGATCGAGCAGGTTTCAGCTCAGACGCCCGGCGTTCGCAGCGCAGCAACGAGCGCGCCAACGAGCATTTCGAATCCTCAAGTTCTCACGGCGAGCCCGCGTCCGCAGGTCCTCGATGAAGCCACCATCACCCCCGTTGAAATCGAAAATCTCGAGGATGGCTTCGCTACTCTCGCCATCGACGTCGAGAGTTTTTTTCCTCCGTCGGGGCCAGAACCCGACTGTGATGCCTCATGGGATGGCAGCGAGTTGGATTGCACCATGAGCGGCCTTGACGTCGAGATTGAATTCGCTATCGAATGCACTGGTCCAAACTCCCCGACCTTCTCGACGCACGCCGTAGCGGGCCCAT
>CALDYC010000043.1 GCA_937941245.1 uncultured Acidimicrobiales bacterium
GTTGATGGGCAGAGCGTTGATGGGCAGAGCGTTGATGGGCAGAGCGTTGATGGGCAGAGCGTTGATGGGCAGAGCGTTGATGGGCAGAGCGTTGGTTCATCACGAGTCGAACTGAGCGAGCGAGTCGAAATACCGCTGCACGAGAGCGCGCGATGAAGGTGGTATCTGCGGTTCGTCCATGGCTTCGACGACCTCATCGCTGAACTCGCCGATCACATCAGAAAGCGGCACTCGCACCGAACCGCGGTTGGTCTCGCCGGGAGCAAGGCCGGTGATCTCGGTGTCGCCTCCGTTGTCAATGGTGTCGGGCATGAGTTCATCGCTCTCGCCGCCTGGCAAGAACAACTCCGGGTCATCGAGTTCGGCGCCGTCATTGTCGGTTTCGGCACCGCCGATTGATTGGCCCTCGCCACCTTGTCCTTCATTCCCGGATCCGCCGCCGCCACTGATGTCACCCTCGGCATCGCCACCGCCACCTTCGCCGCTACCGGAACCGCCGCCATCACCATCACCCGAGCCATCACCAGAGCCATCACCATCACCCGAGCCATCGCCGGAACCGTCGCCCTCACCGGATCCATCACCATCACCCGAGCCATCGCCGGAACCGTCGCCCTCACCGGATCCATCACCATCACCCGAGCCCTCGCCCTCGCCCTCGCCCTCGCCAGAGCCTTCGCGGGCTTCGCCGACGCGGTCAGCACCTGAGCCGGCAGCACTGCCGGCTGCAGCACGCGACTCAGCATTGCGGACTGCTTCGGCACCTGCCTGCTGAGCCTGAGCGGCCTCGCCCAACGCAGCCTCGGCGCCCGCTTGGTCACCCGCGGCCAACGCAGCGGCGGCCGCATCGAGTGCCTGCTGCACATCGGGATTGCCGGCACCTTGGGTTTCAGCCAGCGCTTCGAGTCGGCCTGCCAGTGCCTGCTCTTCGTCGTTAGTCAACCCTTCAAGTGCGGCCGCGAGTGCTTCGAGCTGTTCTGCAGTGCTGCCTTCGCTGGCCGGGGTCAAAGGTTGGGCGGAAAGGCTCTGATCTAGGCCCTGCACCGCTGATTCGAGTGACAGGTCAGCTTCGGACGGAAGCGCCTGTTCGGCATCTCGTAGTAGCTCTTCAGCACGTTCCAGATCGTCGGTTGCTCGCAGCTGCTCTACAAGGGCTTCGAGTTCTTCGACCAACGCAAGCTCATCAGCTGTTACATCGGCCGCACCTGCCAACTGCTCAGCCTGCGCTTCGATCAGATCTGCTTCGTTTTCGATCGTCTCACTCGCTCGATCGGCTTCGGCACGAGCATCGTCTTGAGGATTTCCGATCACCGCGAGAACCACGGCAACGAGCACCAGCGCGGCAGCACCTAGCAACCGTCGCGGCTTGAAACGCAGCGGCGCGGCATCGGCGACCGTGTGATCGCGAACCACGTCGTCGGCTCGCAAACGGATGGGCGAGCCAAACAGGTCGTCGCGGCTGTCGAATTCGAGGGCGGTCGTCAGCGCGTCGTGGGTGCCGAGTTCGCGATCGGCCGCACGGGCCGCGGAAAACACCGAGATTCGCTTGAGAGCTGCAGCAACGAGCAGGGCGACCGAACATGCAGCAACCAACCCGAACGCGGCAGGTTCGGGCCACCGCCATGGACGAACCCATCCGATGAGCACCGTGACGACCGCTGCTGCTCCCACGATCGGGGCCCAACGTTGGGTTGTGGCCAAGGCCCATACGACGCGCAATCGACGACGAACCGCCGCGAGGAAACGTTCGACCGCCACCGCAGAACCAGTAGCCATCAGCGTTCGGTCGCAGCCGGGGTACGCAACCGGCGAGTTGCGACCACCAGGCCGATGACGGCGAGCACCGACGAAGTAATCAAGAACTCACCAACGATCGGAATGCGATCGGCCTGCAGGTCACGGGCCTCGGGTATCGCACCGCCGATATCAACAGGTATCGGCTCTGGGAACCCGATCTCGCCGAACTGATTGAACCGGCTTTCGGTCATACTTCGAATGAAGCTGAGCGGAGAATCGGTGTTGTTCGTTACCGGTCCGAACGGGCCAAAGATCACGTTGCCGAACGGATCGAGCTGCGGACCACTGCCACGATCAGCGACATCGGCGATCGCCACTAATGGGTTGGTCGCCATGACCCACGACGGCGGATCGGCTTGGTCGAACCCCCGGGACTGGTCAATCTCGGACAGCACACCAAAGGCGATGAAGGAACCGCCAACCATTGCAATGACGATGCCGTAGGCGAGCAGAATCGACCCAGTCACACCTTTGACCAGCGATGAGCAAGCAACGGTGATGCACGACAATGAAAAGGCAGCAAACAAAAGCACACCGAGCGAGATGAGAATCTCGCCAAATGTGATGCCGCCAATCAGATACGAGACGGCGAGCAACGGCAACGATGCAACGAGCAGCAGCATGGTCAGCGCCACCGATGCCATCACCTTGCCGACGACAATGCCGAACGGCGAAAGCAACGAAATTTGCATGGCCCGCAGGGTCTGGCGCTCACGCTCGCCAGCAATCGAGGCTGCGGTAAATCCGGGAACGATAAACAACACGAGTAGTGCCATAAAGAACAGCACCCACTCAAACAACCCTTGGCCGATCGTGGCGACCTGGGTGATCCCAGCCTGCCCGAAACCGCCGGTTCGCTGCCCAGTGCGGGCGTTATAAAGCCCGAGCACAATCGCGCCGAGGACAACGAGGTACAGCGTGATCACCAACATGATGCGTGGTGTGCTCATGCGCTGTTTCAGCTCGCGGGCGAGCACCGGATTCTGCCAGGGCAACTGCACGCTGGTCATTGGTTCGCTCCTGTGGCCGCGACGTCGGCGACTCGGCCGGTCACTCGCATATAAATACCCTCTAGGTCATCGGCAACCGGGCTGAAGCCAATCACGGTGCGTGGGTCTCGGTTGACGAGCTCGACTAAGAGGGCTGCTTGCTCGTGTTCACCGGCACACGCGATCTCGACGCTGTCGCCGCCAAGGAAGTCGACCCGTACTCGTCGCCCGCCACCCGCACTCGTCCGAATCTCAGCGGGCGTTCCCGATGCGTGCACCCGACCGCCTTCCATGATCGCGAGCTGCGTGCACACGGCGTCGAGCTCGGCGAGAATGTGTGAGCTGATCACGATTGTCTTGCCCATCGACGACAGCTGCAACAACAATTCCCGCAGCTCAACTCGTGCCCGAGGGTCGAGTCCGCTCGCAGGTTCGTCCAAGATCAGCAAATCGGGGTCATGCACGAGGGCACGGGCCAGGCTGACCCGTTGTTTCATACCTCGCGACAGCGAGTCAACTTGGGCTAATCGCTTGTCGCCGAGGTTCACGAGCTCAAGCAGACCGTCGATCAATCCTTCCCAATTCGCCTTGGGCAATCGGTATGCGGCGGCGAAGAAACGCAAATAGTCCTCGACGGTCAAATCGCCGTAGACGCCGATGGTGTCTGGCATCCAGCCAATCGCTTTGCGCACGCCCTTGGGATCTTGCATGGGGTCGATGCCGCTGATCGTGACGGTTCCTGATGTCGGGATCAACAGCGACGCAATCATCGCGAACGTCGTCGATTTACCAGCGCCGTTGGGGCCGATCAAGCCGAAGATGGATCCGGCGGGAATGTCAAAGTCGATGCCGTCAACCGCGGTCAGGCTTCCGTAGCGTTTGGTGAGTCCACGGGCCCTGACGATCGGCGGCGTCGGTCGAGCAGCCGCAGGTTCGGGCACGATCGGGCTCGCTATACCGATGGTCGTTGCATCGGTCATGCTTCACCACTTTCGTCGTCGTCAATGGCAACGAACTCAGCCACCGAATCGGCCCCACCAGGCGAACGGACGCCGAACGTTCGCGGCTTCATGAACGGCCCTTCACGCCCATCGAGCGTGATGCGCAGGTATACGTCGGCACCGTCGATCGCTGCTTGTGGAAGCTGGACCGAATCGCCGCCGTCGCCGATATCGAAGCTCAACCATTCGCCAGTCCAGACGGCGGCTGCACGGGCATTTGCCGGTAGATCAATCACCAGGTCATCGGTAGGCATGCCCGAGGGCAGGTTGAATCGCCACACGAACTCGAACTCGGGTTCATCTCCGAAGCCAAAGCCGCCGCCGAGCTGCTCGGGATCTCGAAGCAACTCGCGTTGTACGGTCATGTTCGTGACCGCATCGCCCGCTGGGACGGTGCGGGTTCGGGCAACGACCAACGTGCGCCCAGCCGTGATCGACTCATCGGCTGGTGCTGCTAGCTGGTCGGTGAAACCAGCGGCGATGACTTGTCCGGGCGGCCGGATCGAGCCTTTGTGTCGAGCCACGTACTCGCTGAACAGCGAGTAGTTGACGACCGATGGTTCGGATTCGATTGGACCGAACGGGCCGAACTCCATGCCTCGCAGGGCGTCATTCCACACGGCGAAGTCAACGGGTTCGCCTCGAAATGGGTCACGAGCGCCGTCGTTGAGCACGAAATCAACTGTTGCGCCGGGCTCGATCGACCCAATGTTGATGCCGGCCTGATCGGCGAACACACCGACTTCGTCGACGCGAACGTCGAGGTTGTTGGTCACCGTTCCTGCTACCGCTCCGTCACTGGCCGAACTCGACTGAACGGTCAACGCATCGTCGAATTGTGGGGCCGGACCCGAACCCCAACCGATGGCGAATCCGCCAGCGTCGATATTCGCCTCGATCGTCGGCGAGCTGAGGACGTTTGTTCCCTGCGCCGACGTTCCTGACTGCGATGGCCCGAACATAAACGGGTTCTCCTGGCTGCCGGTGATCTGCCAACCGGCCGGAAGCTCAATGCGCTCGACCCCACCGGTTCGCGAGGTGAGCAAATGCGCCGTGGTCGCATGTGTTCCAACCGGGGTGCTTTCGAGGATCGTGCCGTGCGCCGCATCGGTTCCGGACCGCAGCGCTGAACCGGCAATCCAGACCGCTCCGGTGAACACCAAAGCAATGGCCGGAAGCACCAGCCACATCGCCGTTGTGCGTCCGGATCGCCGCAGCAGCAACCAAGCCAGTGGTCCGCCGATCACCACATACGCGACAAGCAGCAACAGCATGGCCGGGAGTGACGGCAACCTAAACCCCGCGTCTTGCGAAAGCGACGAGGTCAACGGCTCGCCGCCAAAGAAGCCCTCACCCGTAACTTCGCGACCGAAGCCCCCATTGTTCGGCCGGTACTGCCCCGGCCGGATCGCGTCGAGCCACGAATCGCCGGTACCCGAATCGACGGCGGTCACGCTTCCGAGTCCAAAGGTGGATCGGGCACCGTCAACTATCGGCGCGGCATCGAGTTCGGCCGCGATTGCGATTGCACCGTCGCCCGCGAGGATCAGCGCACCGCCGCCATAGGCCCAGGTCAACAGGTTGTCCCGAGCCACATCTGACAGTGACTGGTAGTCAGTCGGCGAAACTGCGACGACGTCTGCTCCGTCGATCAACGAAAGCTGTTCAAGCCACGCGAGCGGAATCGTCGACAGCCGGGCGCTACCGAGATCCGCGATGAGGTCAACCGTGTCGGGTAGCTCGTCGTCGAGTTCACCGACAACGCCGACAAGCGTCTCACCCGAGGCCGAGACGATGCGGACGTTCTCTTGCGAAGCGACCGGTGTGTTTCCGTCATAGAGGGTGACAGTGACCGAAGATCGAAATCCGTCACTTCGACTCGACGGCGGCATCGGAAGCACAAACTCTTTGGTCGTGCCACCCGCCAACTCGACCGGCGCCGACACCACGCTTCCGCTGTCCATTCCCGGCCCAAACGGCACCGTCGTGACAACTTCGATGCGACCGCTAATGAGCCGGTCGGCCTGCACAGCGACTCGCACCGGAAGACTGGTGTTGTCGTGGGCGAAGCCTTCGTAGCCGGCTTCGACATCGAGCGCAGGCTGGGCTGACGCCGCCGGCACCAGCATGCCAACCACGCAGATGACTGTGGCACACAGTCCCGCGATCACACGCGCAGCTGTGGAATACCGAGTCCCCATCTCGTCACCTTAGATGTGGACGGCAGACCCATTGTCGCGGGTTTGAAAGGAATGCTCCCCAGCGCAACCAATCACCGGCACTTGGCCGAGCTGCGGGCACTCAACTCGACGCCGCTGATACCAGCCAACCGAAGATGGGATCGGTCGAGGCTGTCTGCATCATCTCGGGGTGCCACTGCACCGCAAGGATCGCAAGATCGAGGTGCTCGACGGCCTCGACGGTGCCATCGGACGCAAGCGCAACCACCCGCAGCCCAACCCCAACCTCATCAACCGCCTGATGATGTAGGGAGTTCACTGCATGCTCGTTGCCGTAGAACTGGTGGAGCACCGACGTCTCATCGATCGTCACCGTGTGGCTGAGCTCGTCCACCGGACGATCAAACTTGGCGTGTGCCGGAAGGTGCTGGTGCAGCGTGCCGCCGCACGCCACGTTGATCATTTGCATGCCACGGCAAATGCCCAGAGTCGGAAGTCCACGTTCAACCGCTCGGCTCACCATCGCGTGCTCAAAAGCATCTCGTGCCGGCTCAGGCGTGTCGGCATCGGCCACCGGAGCATGGCCATATCGTGCCGGGTCGATGTCAGCTCCCCCGCTAACGAGCAGCCCGTCAAGACGCTCCACGACGTCAACGACGGCGACGTCGAGCGGTAGGTGCACCGGAATGCCGCCGGCAGCGATCACCGCCCGGGCGTAGTCCGAGAAGTACAAATCCATGTCGACGTCGGCAAGCACATCAAGGTTGTTGACGATCTGATCGCCCTTTTTCTGTCGACCGGTCAAGCCAATCAGTGGACGATGTGACGAGCGCTCGCGTGTCGACATCGTGCGACTGTATTGCATCTGCTTCGTGCGGTGGGGTGGCCCTACGCTGCGCACATGAATCGCGATCACGAGGACCTCGACGTCATCCGCAGCGAAGTACGACGACTGTGCGATAGGTACGGCAACGAGTACTGGCGAAGTCTTGAGCCCGATCGCTACCCCGACGAGTTCGTCACCGAGCTGACGACACAAGGCTGGCTCGGTGCGCTGATCCCTGCTGAGTACGGCGGCGGCAGTCTGAGTCTGGGCGGAGCGTCGGTGATTCTTGAAGAGATCAGCGCAAGCGGCGGCAATCCAAGTGCCTGTCATGCCCAGATGTATGTGATGGGCACGGTGCTTCGTCACGGCTCCGCCGAGCAGAAGCAGCACTACCTGCCACAGGTGGCTGACGGGCGCCTTCGGCTTCAGGCCTTTGCAGTAACCGAGCCCGCCGCCGGTTCGAACACCACCAAGATTTCAACTCGCGCTGATCGAGATGGCGGCAGCTACCGCATCAACGGCCAAAAGATCTGGACCTCGCGTGCGATGCACAGCGATCTCATGGTGTTGCTGGCCCGAACCACGCCAGCTGACGAAGTCGAAAACCGCCTCGACGGTCTCTCGACATTCCTTGTCGAGATGCGCAAGCCCGACGGCTCGCTGATCGATGGACTAACGATTAACCCGATCGACACGCTGATGAACCACAGCACAACCGAGGTGTTCTTTGACAACGTCGAGATTCCGGCTAGCTCGTTGATCGGCGTCGAAGGCAACGGGTTCCGCCAGATCCTCGACGGCATGAACGCGGAACGCATTCTCATTGCATCCGAGTGCATTGGCGACGGCACGTTCTTCCTCGAACGGGCGGCGGCCTACGCAAACGAGCGGGTGGTGTTCGATCGACCAATCGGCATGAACCAGGGTGTGCAGTTCCCGCTTGCCAAGGCACAAATCCATCTCGAAGCAGCCGACCTCATGCGTTGGAAAGCCGCCGACCTCTACGACGCTGGCGAGTCGTGCGGGGCCGAAGCGAACATGGCGAAATTCCTTGCCAGCAACGCCTCGTGGGAAGCCGCCAACGCGGCCCTCGACACCCATGGCGGGTTCGGTTTCGCTGCCGAGTACGACATCGAACGAAAGTTCCGAGAGACCAGGCTGTACCAAGTTGCGCCGATCAATAACAATCTGATCCTGGCTTTCATCGGACAGAAACGGTTGGGCCTGCCCAAGAGCTACTAGCAGGCGACCACGCCAGGCACGGGCGTCGCCGTCGTTGTGTCGACCGTGCTGCTAAACAGGAGCACGCGTCAACCCGTTCGCCCTGGAGAATCCAATGACTGTCACCGCCCTGGTCTTGATCGAAGCCGAACCACATGCGATCTCCAGGCTGGGCCAGCAGCTGACCACGATTGACGGGGTTGCCGAGGCCCACTCGGTTGCGGGCGGCGACACCGACCTGGTCGCCATCATCAGAGTCGCAGACCACGAAGCTGTTGCCGATGTCGTCACCGAGTCGATCAGCAAGATCGACGGCATTCGGTCGACAAGCACGATGATTGCGTTTCGCACCTATTCGGCCGAGGTCCTCGATGCCGCCTACGAGGGCTTTGGCGACTAGACAGCTTCGGCCGCCACGGGCACGGGCCAACCGTCGCCCGTTCTCGGTGCGGGAACAAGTGGCGGATAACATCTGTTATTGACGGAAGCAGGCAGCGTTCTTCGCTAGCCGGCTCCGCAGAACAGACAGATCGGGACATCGCATGGCACAGCTGCACACTCGCTCACGGCCAGGCCCCGACGATCCGTTGCGCATTGCGTTTCTGACCTATCGCGGCAAGCCGCATTGCGGCGGACAGGGTGTCTATACCCGACACATCGCCAAGGCCCTTACCGCCCTCGGTCACGAGGTCGAGGTTTTCTCTGGCCAGCCGTATCCGATCATCGACGACGGCATCGAGCTGCACAAGCTCCCGAGCCTGGACATCTGGAACGATGCGTATCCCGGCCGGCTTCCAGCAGTATGGGAACTCAAGTCCCCGCAGGACATTCTCGAAACCGCGAACCATTTCAGCGGCACGTTCAGCGAACCACTCTCATTCAGCTTGCGCGCATGGAAGGCTCTCAAACCACGAATCAATGACTTCGATCTGGTTCATGACAACCAGACACTTGGCTACGGCATTCTTGCCATGCAGCAGGCCGGGCTTCCGGTGCTCGAGACAATCCATCACCCAATCACGGTCGACCGGCGTCTTGAGATCGAGCATGCTCGTACCTTTATTGAGCAGTTCGGCAAACGCCGCTGGTATGCCTTCACCAAAATGCAGACCCGGGTCGCCCGCCGCATGTTGCGGATCATGACCGTCAGCTCATCGTCGCTCGAAGACATCTGCAAGGACCACAAGGTCAGCCGGGATCGCATCCACGTCGTTCCGGTCGGCGTCGACCCGGATCTGTTCAAACCGCTGCCCGAGGTGACGCGGATCCCTGGTCGCATCGTCACCACTGCTAGCGCGGACGTGGCACTTAAGGGTCTGCACTACCTCCTCGAAGCAGTCGCCAAACTCCGCACCGAACGCCCCGAAGCCCATCTGGTCATCATCGGCAAGCCCAAAGAGGGCGGCAAAGCGATGGACACGCTCGCACGCCTCGGTCTCGACGACCACGTCGAATGGGTCAGCGGTGTGCCCGACCAACGCATCGTCGAGCTCTACAGCGAATGTGAAGTCGCATGCGTGCCGTCGCTGTACGAGGGCTTCTCGTTACCGGCGATCGAAGCAATGTCGTCAGCTGCTCCCTTGGTTGCAACGACCGGAGGTGCTCTTCCTGAGGTCGCAGGCGAACACGGCGACTCGGCCCTGCTCGTCGAACCGGGCGACAGCGACGCCCTCGCTGCAGCAATCAAGAACGTGCTCGATGATCCTGAACTCGCCGAGCGTCTTGGTCGACGAGCCCGCGAACGGGTGCTTGACAAATGGTCGTGGCACCACACCGCACTGCGGACGGTCGAGCAATACCGCCTGCTGCTCGATGAGTTCCACACCACTCCCCCTTCCCGGCTACCCAAAGCGTTCTGATGCTCACTGTCAACTACGACAAACTCGGCCTGCGCGCCGGTCACCACCTGCTCGACCTTGGCTGCGGCTTTGGCCGCCATGCGTTCGAGGCTTCGCGCCGAGGCGCCAAGGTCACGGCGTGTGACATGGCGCTGCCTGAACTCGTCGATGTCCGAAGCACCTTCGCCGCGATGGTCATCGATGGCGAACTTGACGATTCGATCCACGCGACGCAGGTGGCGGGCGACGCGACCAAGCTTCCGTTCGATGACGATGCATTCGACCGGATCATTGCCAGCGAAGTGCTCGAACACATTCCGAGTGACATCGACGCGCTCGGCGAGCTGACCCGGGTGCTCAAGCCGGGTGGCATGCTCGCAGCGACGGTTCCGACGTTCTTGCCCGAGCGCATCTGCTGGGCGATCAACAGCGACTACCACGCACCAGCATCGGTCGGCGGACATGTGCGTATCTATACGCGCGACGAGCTGCGAGCCAAGATGGTTGGCGTTGGCCTGCACCCGGTCGATGCCCACAACACCCACGGGCTGCACAGCCCATATTGGTGGCTCAAGTGTGCGGTCGGGATCGACAACAACGAGCACCCGCTGGTCAAGAAGTACCACGATCTACTCACCTGGGAGATCGTCGAACAACCTGCCGTGCTGCGATTCGCAGGCAAGGTGCTCGACCCCGTGCTCGGCAAGAGCACCGTTATCTACGCGCAAAAGCCGGCCACCCTCGCCGACGCAGTCACGGCACGCGTCGATGCAGCATCGGGGACACCTGGTGACTGATTCGCGAATGCTTACCCTGCGCGCAGTCCCTGCAGTTGACGGTGTGCTCAGCGCCGACGACGTGCGGGCGACCGGCGAGTCGATCGCCGCCCTGCAGTTCGCCAACGGCCAAATCCCCTGGTTCCCGGGTGGCCACACCGATGTCTGGAACCACGTCGAAAACGCCATGGCGCTCGACACCGTCGGCCTGACCGAACAGGCCGAGGCGGCATACCAATGGCTGGCCGACATCCAGCACGACGACGGAAGTTGGCACCAGTACTACCTCGGCGACGAGGTCGAGGCACCCAAATTCGACGCCAACCCGGTGGCCTATGTCGCCGTTGGCGTGTGGCATCACTGGTTACTGACCGGGGACCGGACCTGGGTCGAATCGAAATGGTCGATGGTTGAGGCTGCCATCGACTGGGTCCTTGCTCTTCAACGACCTGCCGGTGACATCGTGTGGGCCCGCCACCCCGACGGAACTGCGTACTCGTTCTCGCTTCTGACCGGTTCATCATCGATCAGCCACAGCTTGCGAGCGGCAGTCGCCATCGCCGAACTGCTCGGCCACGACCGACCACAGTGGCGTTCCGGGGCAGCCAAACTGGTCGATTGCATTGCCAACAACGAAGCCGCCTTCGCCCCCAAAAAGCGCTGGGCAATGGACTGGTACTACCCGGTGATGACAGGTGTGGTGCGCGGCGAGGCCGGATTGGCCCGGCTACGCGCCGGCGAACAGGCCTTCGTCATGGCTGGCAAAGGCGTTCGCTGCGTTGCCGATCAGGACTGGATCACCTCTGCCGAAACCTGCGAGGCAGTCATGGCCTATCTTGCTGTTGGCGATACGGCCATGGCCAACAACTTGTTCGAGTGGGCCCAACTCAACCGCGACGTCGACGGCGCCTACTTCACTGGCACGGCATTTCCGTCCGGTGTGCACTTCCCCGCGAGCGAACGTTCGACCTACACCGCGGCTGCGATTGTGCTTGCCGCCGATGCACTCAGCGGGACCACGCCCGCGTCACGCATGTTGTGGGCACACACTGAGCTGCCGATTGTGTGAGAGTTCGCACGTTTCGCGAGCTACGGCGTGAAGCTCGGGTAATAGTTCTCGGCGCCCATCTCACGAACATCGCTGAGCCAATCACCGGCATAGGGCCACTCGCCCTCTGATCCCTCGGCCGGGCCCTGCCAGAACCGGGCCAATGGACCATCGACCGCGGATTCGAGCGACCAGGCCTGCCGCCGATACGCGAAGTTTTCGGGCACCAGCTCGTGCGCCTGCCTGAAGTGACCAATCGCCGCGTCGTGAGCGCCAGCCTTCTCGAGATAGGTCGCCATTTCGAAGTGGGCGTGACCGATCGCCGCATCAGCCGAGCGTGGACCGGACCGGTCAATCACCTGGTCAGCTGATAACGCAAACTGGCTGTCCGCACCGTTCGCGAGCCAGTCCCGAAGTGCAGCTTCGTAGGCCGGGGCGTTGACTTCGATCTTCGAAGCCTCACCGAAGATCTCAAGCATGCGCTGCGGAATGTCGCCCATGTCGCCGAGATTCGACGCTCGCTGCTCGACCGTCACCGACGGCGGCGCCGGAGCCGCTTCGGCGGGACGCACAATCATGCCCTGCTCATCGATCCAGATGCTGTTTGGAATATTGATGACGCCGAACAACTGCGCCAGCTGATGATGTTCGTCGATCAGCGACGGGTGTTCGGGCAATGCAGCCTCGATGAACGGGCGGCACGCTTCGGCACCGGCGGTGTCCATACCCACTGTCACGACTTCGATGCCCTGATCGCGGACCTGGTTACGAAATGCCTGCCACACGGGCAGGTCGCCGGAACAGCCTCAATAGGGCGACCAAGCAACGATCAGAACCTTGCGACCTCGCAGTGAGTGCAGTTCGAACATCTTGCCGTCAAGATCGGGAAGGGTGAGATTCGGCGCTTCGGCTGACGCTAGTGAGCGGGCGCCGATCGACTCGGGGCCGATTGCCCAGACGCGGTGGTCGGCGTCGTGTACGACCGGCAGACCCATTTGCTCAGCGAGCACCCCGACATCGAGCCTGTCGCCTTCGGGGGCAGGGTTCAGCGGTATGCAGTGGTCACCTTTGCATGCGCCCTCTGGCTTCAGTGTCCAGCCGGTGCGTTGCTCGAACGTTGCGCGGTCGACGGTCAGCGAGTCGGTGATCATGCAGCGACCCTATTCGCCAGCTGCGATCTTGGCGGGATCGGCGTTCGCTCCGCAGACGATCACCGCAACCCGCTGGTCGGGTTGAGGCGCGAACGCGCCCGACATGAGCGCGGCGGCCGCGGCAGCTCCACCAGGTTCGACTATGAGACGCAGGTGCTTCCAGAACTGGTGTTGCGCATCGGCAATTGCCTGGTCGGTGACCGTGACTGGCGATGCGCCTGCTGCGGTCAACACGTGCCAGTTGGTTGTGCCAATACGTTTGGCACCAAGCGAATCGGCGGCGCGACCTGACACCGGCACATCAACGGGTTCTCGTGCGGCGTGCGCGGCCGCGAAGCATTGTGAGTGCTCCGGCTCGACGGTGACTACCTGGGTGTCGGTATCAGCGAACCAGGCTGCGACCCCCGAGCTGAGCCCGCCTCCGCCGAGTGAGACGAGGACCACGTCGATAGTGCCGACTTGCTCTTCGAGCTCGCGGGCGAGGGTTCCCGCTCCAGCAATGGTGTCGAGGTGGTCGTAGGCGTGGATATCGAGCGCGCCCGTCTCAGCCTGTCGCAGACGACACGCGGCGAGCGCATCGTCGTACAGAGCCCCCGCCACATGCACCGTCGCCCCGAGGGCGCGCAACGCGTCGACCTTGGTGGCTGGCGAAACTTCGGGCACGAAGACCTCAGCCGGCACCCCCAACTCACGTGCGGACCATGCCACCGCGAGCCCGTGGTTGCCGCCCGACGCAGCGGTCAAACCAGCCGCAGGAATCGTTTCGATCAACGCCCGGTTCATCGCGCCTCGCGGCTTAAACGACCCGGTGTGCTGCAGTAGTTCCAACTTGCAGACCACGTCGTGGTGACCGAACAGGTCGCTTCCGGCCGAGACTGTCGGCGTGTATCGCATGCGGCTACCGATGCGCTCGGCGGCTTGGTCGATGCGGTCGCGGCTGACCGGGTGCATCAGATTCCGGGACGGGTGCGGCGCAGCACGCGCAACGACCCAACGACATCGAGCTGATCGAACGCCTGGCTATCCATGGCCCGTTTCCAGATCTCAAACGGCGGACGTCCGCCATCGGCAGGGTCGGGGAACACGTCGTGAATCAACAGCAGACCGCCAACCGCGACGTGTGGAACCCACACCTCATAGTCGGTGTGGGCTGGCTCGCTTCCGTGTCCACCATCGATAAACAACAAACCGAGCGGCGTTGACCAGTAACGGGCGATGGTGGGCGAGTCGCCGACAAGTGCAATGACTGTGCCTTCGAGACCGGCTCCGTGGATCGTTCGCCGAAAAGTCGGAAGCGTGTCCATCAGCCCGAGCTCGCGGTCGACCAAGTCAGCGTCGTGGTGTTCCCAACCGGCCTGATTCTCCTCGCTACCTCGATGGTGGTCGACGGCAAAGAGCACCGTTGACCGGCGTCGGGCAGCGAACCCGAAATAGGTTGCAGACTTGCCGCAGTAGCTGCCAACTTCGAGCCAGGGCTCGTCACCGCTCGCAGCCATCGCCCAGCGGTACAGACCGAGACCTTCGTCGGTAGGCATGAAGCCTCGTGCAGCTTCGGCGAGTGCCTGTTCAGTTCGATCCATCGTCATGTCACGGTCGCTCACAGGTTGACTTTCTCAGAAGGTGCAGAAGGATCGCTATCAGATGCAAACAACACCCTTTCGAGTACGAAGAATTTGAAGATCCACAGGAAACCGAACGCACAGAAGTTGGCTGCAAGGAAGACGATGTTGCGATCGGTGAACAAGCCGGTGAACCACACCAAAACAGTCGACAGAACTAAACCAAGGAACGCCATCGCCCAAAAGGGTGCAATCTCGCGGGACACACTGTTCGGTCCCCTCTTGTTCCACACCCAATACCTGTTGAGTAGATAGTTCGGAATGGTCGACAGCGTTACCGCGATCAGATTCGCAACGGTCGGCCGCATGTCAGCGCGCAGGAACAGCCACAACAACACCGACCCGAGCGGCACGGTGAACATCGACACGATGGCGAACCGCAGCAGCTTTTTGAAGTCACGCCGAACAAACGCAATCGCTTTGGTGATGAGCTGCATCGGCGCCGATCGTAACCCGTCGCCAGTTGAGCCGAACTGACCGAGTTGGCCGACGGCTCCGTTCGGGCCGTGGGCCGTACTGTTGCTGTGCATGTACCTCAATTTGCCTTCTGCGGCGCGCCGCTGCTCGAGCGCGACCCGACGACGGGCGGGTGTGCTGGTGGTTGTCGCCATCGTTGCGGCGACCGCTTGTGGCACCACGAGCGTCCAGATTGCCGCGACCGATGCAGAACAGGCCGAAGCCACGGCCGACGAGCTTGTCACCCAACAAAACCCAGCAGCCGGCGACGCTGCCATAGCCGACACTGACACCAGCGACGCTGACACCACCGAGGCTGCCGGCGATGTGGGGACGCCCCCTGACCAGGCGGTAACCACCGATCCCGTCGACGCAGATTCAGGGGGCACCGACACCGCGAACCCCGACACCGCGAACCCAGCCGACAATGGTTCGGACGAAGTCGTTTCAGATCAATCCAACCAGACCGAGCCTGGACCACCCGAAACCGGGCTCACCCAGACCCGCCCGGCCGCGCCGAACGGCCGAACCGCCCCTGACGTCGGTGCTACTGCGCTTGAGCTCGCCGCCCAGCTGACGGCCGCCTACACGATCCTCAGTGACCCCACTGCCTCGGCGGCCGCCCAGCAAGACGCGGGCCATCTCCACCAGGTCGCAGTGCGCAAACTCGGCTACGAATCGGATTGGGACACCGTCGTCTTCGAAGCCATCGATCCATCGATCCGCGGCGACCTGGCCCTTCACGTCGCTGCGCGCCGAGCCCTCATTGGGCTGCACAGCGGGTACAAGGCCGCGGACTTCGTGCCCGCCTGGGAGATCGTTGACCCCGAACCGGCTTCCGCCCTCATCGGGTACTACAAGGAAGCCGAAGATGCGACCGGAATCGAATGGGAGTACCTCGCAGCGATCAACCTGGTCGAGACAGGTATCGGTCGCATTCGTGGCCTTAGTAGCGCTGGCGCCCAGGGCCCCATGCAGTTCCTGCCCACAACATGGGACGAAGCGGGTATCGGCCAAGGCGACATCAACGACCCCCGCGATGCAATCAATGCCGCCGCCCGATACCTCGTTCGCCGGGGTGGCCCATCAGATATGGCCGCCGCAATCTTTGGCTACAACAACAGTGATGATTACGTGGCCGCAGTGCAGGCCTATGCCGAAGCGCTACGACAGAACCCCGACTTGTACGACGCTATCTATAACTGGGAGATCTATTTCTCGACCGAAGCTGGTGACATCTGGCTCCCGGTTGGTTGGCGAAGCGACGAGAGCATCGACCTCGACGACTTCCTAACCGCAAATCCGTGGTCGGCACCGGATCCGGTTCTTCGCACTGCGTCAACCGAATCGGGCTGAACCCAGTCACGAGTTCAGTGGTCGTCGTTCAGTGGTCGCCGCGCTGACGTAAGAACTGCTCAACCTCGAACACGAGCTGCTCGGGCGATGCCTGGTGGTTCTCGTCGTAGTGCTGTTCGAGTTCAGCGATGAACTCGATCGTCTCAGAGTCTTCTTCGACATACGAACCAACTTGGCGAACGTACTCGCGGCTCTCACGCTCAAGGTCGTCAAGGGACAGCTCAATACCGAGCACGTCGCGTACCCGCTTGAGCAGCGCAACCGCAGCCTTGGGCGAAACCGCGCCGGGAACATACGTCGGCACCGCCGCCCAGAACGACGCATACGGAACTCCCTGCACACCGAGCGCCGAGTGCAAAACGCCGACGATGCCCGTTGGACCCTCGTAGGTGGACGGTTCGAGATTGGAGAGCTCCGGAGCGCCGCCCGTCGCCGAGCCGTAGACAATCGTGGGGCGGGTGTGCGGAACGTCAGCAAGCAACGCTCCGAATGTCACCGACATCGTCACACCAAGATCGGTGGCGACTGCGATGATCGAGTCGCAGAAAGTGCGCCAACGCAACTGTGGTTCAACGCCACGGACGATGATGAGATCTCGGCCGTCAACGACACCTTCAGCAATCGAGAACGTTGTCGATGGCCACTGAATGCGGCGGCTTCCCGAACTGGTCAGCTCGAGGGTCGGGCGTACCGATGTGAAGTCGAAGAACTCTTCGGCGTCGATCGTGGCGAACGGTGTAGCGCTGAACTCTTGCTCGAGGTATTCGGCAGCAGCCGATGCAGCGTTGCCCGCGTCGTTCCAGCCTGAAAAGGCGGTGACCATGACCGGAGCAACGGCCGTTGGACGGCTGTACCAGTCAACATGACCGGGATGGATTTCGCCTTCGTCACCAACCACCACGTCACGCTACCTGTACCCCTTGCAACCCCAACTCAGATACGCACGGCGATACTCACGTGGTGCTAACGCTGGTGCACTCCTTCTTTACCGTCGCGATGTTTGGATTCATGGTTGCGGTGCAGCTCGTGATCTATCCGCAGTTTCGACATGCGGGCGATCACCTACGCACCTACTCCGACGCACACACGCGCGTCATTGTGCGGGGGTTGGCGGTCCTTGCTCCGGTCGAAGTACTACTTGCGGGTTGGCTGTTTGTCGATACCCCGACCGAGTTGCACCGTTCGTTGGTTTTTGGATCAGGCGCCCTGCTTGCTGCCGGGTGGATAGTGACCGGCGCATGGTTTGCCCCCCTTCATGGCCGCATCCACGACACCGCCGACCCAGCGCTTGTCGAGCGCCTCATCCGCACCAACTGGATACGCACAGCAATCTGGGCAGTTCGGGCGCTGACGGCAACGCTGTTTGTCCATCAGCTCACCTGAAGCCCACCGCCGGCGCCAAGCCAGAGCCGCGGACCGGTAGCGAGAGCGCGATCTCAGGTGGACGGGCTCTTCTAGGCTGCACGTTGTGCAGGATCCCAACTTACGTTCAGACGAAATCGCTCGAACAGAACGTGTCGGCAACGCCGGCATTTCGGTCACTGTCGCGCAGGTCGCCGACGACGAGCTCGTTGCGGCATTCGAGACATTGATTCCGCAGCTCTCGTCCTCCAACCCGCCCCCCGGCGCCGACATGCTTCAAACGATCATCGACAGCGAAGCTTCGACGCTGCTCATCGCCCGAGATGACCGAGACGGCGGCCGCATCGTTGGCTCGCTGACATTGGCCATCTTCACGATCCCGACCGGAACTCGGGCTTGGATCGAGGACGTTGTCGTCGACTCTGATAAACGCGGACGCGGAATCGGGCAGACGCTCAACCAGACGGCGCTTGAACTGGCGCGCCAGGCAGGTGCAACGACCGTCGATTTGACCAGTCGCCCCAGCCGCGAAGCGGCGAACCGGTTGTACAAGCGAATCGGGTTCGAGCAGCGGTCGACCAACGTCTACCGGTTTGAGCTATGAACGCTCCATCGACCAACCGCCAGCTCCGGTTCTTCGACAACCGTCAGAAGTACCTGACATTCGTAAACACTTGCGACGAGAAGTGGCGAGTCGCTGAACGGGCCGCCCGCGAACTGTCAACGCTGCAACCAGAGCCTCCCGCATTGCGACTGTTCGACGCCGGCATCGGCGACGGCACCGTCCTCACGCACCTGCTGAGCGCTATGCACGCCCAGTTCCCGACCATTCCGTTCCACGTCGTCGGCAAAGAAATCAGTCTTGAAGATGTGCGCCTCACCCTTGAGAAGTTGCCCGACCGGTTCGTCGAACACCCGCAGATGGTGGTCGCCATCACCAACATGCATTACAGCGAAGCTCCCTGGCTGTGCCCAAACACCCCCGAGAAGCAGCAACGGCTCGTCACCCATACGGTGCCGCTCTCTGGACGGGACTCGTACGGGTTCGGCGAACAACTTCGCGACCTAGACGGATTCCTCGCCGATCATTGGTCGACGAGTGCGAGCGAGAAGACCGGCAACCCGATCTATGACACGCCCACCGTTCTCGTCCTGCATAGAGCTGACCAGGCATTCGCGTTGGATAATGTGCTTCCAGACCCCGCTAGCCCTCGAGCCGATTTCGATCTGGTGTTGGCATCGCAACCGTGGAGGTCGCGTGTCGACGCGGAATTCAAAGTCAAACGTGTGCTGTGTCCGCTGACTCGAGCGCTGCGACCAGGGGGCGTGCTTCTAGGAATCCAGTCGAGCGGCGACGACCCGGGCATGGAGATCATCGAGCAGGTGTGGCCGGGCGAAGACCCGTTCCCGGTCGACCGACACGAGCTCCTCGATGCACTCCGGTTACAGCTCGGCCAGGTGTCACATTCTTTTGATCTCATAGCGTTGAGCGACGCCGACAGCTTGCTGCAGTACCGCATGCACACACTTCCGGCAGAGATCGGCAACCACATCGGTACCTCCACATTGTTCGCCGCGTGGAATGCGGCGATCTACGTCGCTCAGATTGAAGATGACCGCATCGAGGAAGCGACCCGCGACGGCAGCTATCTCGACGCTGCAGCTCATGTGCTGCACGAGAGGGGCGGGCTTTGGTTTAACGACGAAACGTTCGTCGTTCGCCGACACTGACCCGCGTCAACCGCGCAGTTCCTTGAGGGCTGCCTGCGCCGCGTGCCAGCCGCACATGCCGTGCACCCCAGCTCCGGGCGGCGTCGCGGCTGAACAGATGTGCCAGCCTGGCACCCCAAGTGAATAGGGGTTCAGGCGCGGATTCGGTCGCCACACCAGCTGCTTCACGGTGTTTGCCCCGGTGAGAATGTCTCCTCCAACATAGTTGGGGTTGTAGTCCTCGAACTGCGCTGGCGACATTGTGTGGGTGGCGACGATCTGGGCGCGTAACCCCGGAGCAAAGCGCTCAATTTGATCGAGAATCGGGTCGGTTGGGTCACCGGTGTAACCGTGCGGAACGTGCGCATAGGCCCATATCGGGTTGATGTCGCCGTGGGACCTGGTTGGGTCGGCGAGGTACTGTTGACCAACGAGCACAAACGGTTTGTCGGGCATCGTCCCGGCGCTTACCTGCTGCAGGGTGGCCGCCACCTCGCCGTGCGATCCACCCACGTGCACCGTGCCGGCTCGACGTGCTGGCTCGTAGGCCCACGGGATATGGCCCTCGATCGCCAAGTCGACTTTGAACGCCGCCGGTCCGTGCTTCCAACGTTTCATCGCGTTGCTCGCTCGGGCCGGAAGCCGATCTCCGAGCAATTCCACGAGTTGGGCGGGCGCAAGGTCGAACATCACGATGTCGGCGTCAAGTTCATCGACCGAGGTCACCGGGTCGCTCGTCGTGATCTCGCCCCCAAGGTCTTTCAGCAGTGAGGCCATCGCCAATGTGATCTGGTGAGACCCGCCGACCGCAACGGGCCAGCCCGCAGCGTGACCGGCGGTCACCAACATGGTGCCAACTGATGATGCCAGTGGACGATTCAACGGGCGGATCAGATGTGCTGCGTTTCCGGCAAACAGCGCCTTCGCCTCGTCGGTGCGGAGCACGCTGGTCAGAACCGAGGCCGGAAGTCCGGCGCGCATGCCGAACCTGGCGAACGCGACAGGCGCCTGCGGAGCCCGCATCAGTGGGCCAAGGACCGAGGCGCAGATCTTGTCGAAGTCCGTCTCAAGCGGACTGAACAAAGATTGCCATCGGGGATCGGACAGTGATGTCGCAGTCGCTGCAGCGCTTCCTTCGAGGGCAGCGCCGGTACCTGCATCGAGTGGATGAGCGACAGCGACTTCGGGGGTCGCCCACCGAAGCCCATGCTGCGCCAGGTCCAGCGATCGCAAAAACGGCGAAGCAACCGCGAACGGATGGACAGCCGAACAAAGATCATGTTTGACGCCCGGAATCGTGAGCTCGGCTGTTCGGGTACCGCCACCTACCTGTTGATGGGCTTCTCGTACCTGAACCTCTACTTCAGCTTGAGCCAAGGAAATGGCTGCTGCCAGGCCATTTGGGCCCGAACCAACCACCACTGCCCGTGTCATAGTCGCAGGTTTGCACACTTCGGGCCGGGGCAGACGGATTCGACACAACACAACAGCGATCCGGGCGGGTCATCCCATGTCGACTCGAACCGGCAAGCAGCGCAGATCGATTTCGTCCGCCAATGGTCACAGACTCCATTCCCGGGCGAAGGCCGAATCGCCGGGGCGGTGCAGGCGGCGACCGACTCGTATCGCTGAGGCGACGGGATTCCCGCTCAGTTCGAAACGTCCGCCGCCTGATCACTCAAAGGCGTCACCGACTCGAGCTGCGTCTCGATCCAATCGATCACATCTGCCACGAGTTGCGGACCCTCGGGTTCGTTGAACACTTCGTGTCGTAAGCCACCTATCTCGCGACGTTCGACGCCAGGAAGCCCAATCAACACTTCTGACGCACGTGCCGGAACAAGCTCGTCGTCGCCACCGTGCAGGCACAACGTGGGAAGCGAAAGCTTGGCGATGTTGGCCGCTGTCGATTCAGCAGTTTCAAAGAGTTGCGACAGCAGCTGCGCCGAACCGCCGGGACGGATCAAAGGATCGACCTCGTAACGGGCACCGACCTCGGGGTCTCGGGACAGCACCGCTGAATCGAGCGGCGGTGACAGAAACGTTTTAGGTCGCAGCTGCGCCAGTTTGTCGACCGCGGTTCGTTGCCAAGCAGGCAGAGCAGCAGCTAGCGCTGGCCCGCTGAGTACCAACAAGTCCGGTTGAGGGCGATCACTGATCGCGTAGGCGGCCGAAATCAGTCCACCCATCGAATGACCGAGGAGCACAACGGGCACCCCGACCTGGCGCGCCATGGCGAGATGGTCTTCGACGTCGTCGAGGAACTCGGTGAACCGATCAACGTGTCCACGCGGGCCTTCGGTTTGTCCGTGTCCGCGTTGGTCATAGCCAACAACGGCCAGGCCAGCGTCGTTCATCTGCTGTGCGACGGCTGCGTAACGCCCAGAATGTTCGGCGATGCCGTGCACGATGAGCACGACCGCACGGGGGCGCCCAACCGGCGCCCACGAGCGACGCAGTTGGCGGCGGCGATTCCGCGTGGTGCCGTATTCGATCCGTCCTGGTCGTGCCTGCATGCGCGCCAGCCTAGGGAACGACGTCGCCAGCGACTTCACGGTGTGCCGCTTCCGCTCCTATTCGCCCATCAATTGGCTTCGATCACGACTCCAAATGCAGCCAGTTGCTCTACGACGTCGGGGAACTCAGGTAGAAATGCCTCGACAAAGTCGTCGGGGCGGGCAATTCGGTGCGCGTTCTGAGCCACGTATCGGGCAAGCGCGCAGTCAACGTCGTTCTCGGGACCCAGGCGCTGCAATGCGAAGCCGGTTTGGCTGTAGACGGATCGGTAGTAGATCCCGCTCATGGTTTCCCAGAACGACATCGGCCGAGTGGCGTTGCCCTCGCCCGCTGCGGGGATCTCGTAGGCGCCGGCGGGTGTGTTCTCGTAGGTGAACTCGGCGTAGCTTGTGATGCCCTCGTCGAGCCACGGGTCTGCACCCTGGTTGTTCCCGACGAGCGAGTAGAAAAACATGTGTCCCACCTCGTGGCTCGTCGTTCGCCCAATCGTGTCGGGTCCCTGCATGATGTGGGTCGGGAACTCGATTCCACCCGACAGGTTGGGCGTGAGAGCGAAGGTCAGCGACGGCCATGGGTACTGGCCCCATCGTTCGCTGAACTGTTCGAGCGAGTCGATGACTTTGTCCAGATAGGCCTGAGGGTCGTCGAGGATCGACTCGTGAGCGCCGACGATCACCCGCACCGGCTCAGGAGCCATAGCGATCCCTTCGACGATTCGGAAGCGGCCGACAGATATTGCGAAGTCTCGACCGGCGGGCTCGCGCCAAACCCCGTCAGCATCGGGCAGTCCAGTGGCGAGCACGTCGAAGCCATCAGGCACGTCGATATCGACTGACCAGTTGGCGACCGGGGCCATGACCGCCTCGGCGAACAGCGCGGTCGATGCGTCAGTGGCCCATCCAACGCCGGGCTCCCAGGGGAGCAGCGGAATGATCGAACCGAGACGCATGTAGGACCCGTCGGCCGAGATACGCGAGTTGATCTCGGTCGTCGCCGCAAAACTGAAGTTCGCTGACAGCTCGACGGTCTCACCAGCCGCCAACGGTGCAGCTAGTGGCACCCGCACGAGTGTCGGGTCATCGGAGAACTGCGGATCAACCAAGGCGCCATCAACGGTGACCGTGTCAAATGCAACCGACACGCCGCTCTGAGCGGGACGAGGACTATTTGGCCACAGACGAACGATCAGCTCGCTGGTTTCAAGGTCAGGAGTGAACTGGACGGTCATCGATCCAGTCACCGTGCCGCTCGGCGGATCGATATCGAGTTGCACGTCATATACCGGTCGGGTTTCATCCGGAAGGGCAAGTGGCCCGACGTTGCACGGCCCATCAGGCTGTGGCGTCGCTGTCGGGTCGGGCCGCGCTGTCGGGTCGGGCTTCGCTGTCGGGTCGGGTTTTGCTGTCGGCTGGCTGGCGGCGATCGGTTCGGGCGTGGCGGCCGCGTCAGGCGTCGCTGTCGGTACGAGCGTCGGCGTGAGGGTGGCTAGTGGTGTTTGTGAGGAGCGTCGCGCCACCTCAGCACTATCGATCTGTGTCGATGCCGAACAGGCGGCCCCTGCGAGCAGGCACAGGCTGACAAACACCATCACAGGTCGGATCATGCAAACGAAGCTAGCCACGGTGCAGTCGGTCCACGTGGCGGCTGCTGAGCCCACCTTCCGGTGCCGTTGTACCGGTGCCTGGTCCGGTGCCTGGTCCGGGCTTTGGCACCATGGACAGAATGGACTTCACACCGAACCCTGACCATCAGGCGATCCGCGACGGCGTCCGCCAAGTGTGCAGCGACTTCCCGGACGAGTACTGGGCCGAAAAGGATGCCGCCCACGAGTTCCCCTGGGACTTTTATCAAGCACTCGCCGACGGTGGTTGGGTCGGGATCGCAACACCACAAGAGTTTGGCGGTGGTGGCCAAGGCATCACCGAAGCGTCGATCATGCTCGAGGAAATCGCGGCATCGGGGGCTGCCATGAACGGCTGCTCGGCGGTGCACCTGTCGATCTTCGGTATGGAACCAGTCCGCAAATACGGCACCCCGGCGTTGGCGGCCGAGGTGCTTCCTCGTGTTGCGTCGGGCGAATTGCACGTTGCGTTCGGTGTCACCGAGCCCGATGCCGGAACCGACACCACCCAGATCACGACTCGTGCAATTCGCGACGGCGACGAGTATGAGATCACCGGTGCCAAGGTATGGACGACCAAAGCGCCGCACTGTGCGATGTGCCTGCTGCTCGTGCGCACCACACCAATCGAAGAGACCGCAAGCCGTACCGATGGCATGTCGTTGTTTCTCGTCGACCTCCAAGACCCAGCCGTGGATATCACCCCGATTTCGAAGGTCGGCCGCAACGCTGTCGTTTCGTGCGAGGTCCGCTATGACCGTCTGCGGGTGCCGGCATCGCGCCGCATCGGAGAAGAGGGCAAGGGGTTCACGTACCTGCTCGACGGTCTGAACCCCGAACGCATCTTGATCGCTGCCGAAGCGCTCGGGATCGGACGCGCATCAATCGCCAAGGCGACGGCATACGCAAACGAGCGTGTGGTCTTTGGTCGACCGATCGGCAAAAACCAAGGCATCGCGTTTCCCCTAGCGGACGCGCACATGAAGCTCAACGCCGCCGAGCTCATCATCCGCGAGGCCAGCTGGCGCTATGACAACGGGCTTGCGTGCGCAGAGGCCGCTAACGCGGCGAAGTATCTCGCGGCCGAAGCCGGGTTCTTCGCCGCTGACCAGGCCATGCAAACCCACGGTGGTTTCGGTTACGCGTCCGAGTACCACGTCGAGCGATATTGGCGCGAAGCTCGGCTCATGAAGATCGCTCCAGTCAGCCAGGAGATGGTCTTGAACTTCATCAGCAGCAAGGTTCTCGGCTTACCTCGCAGCTACTAAGGCTCCACCACTGAATGCAACGAGAGAAGAGATGTCCCACTCAGGCTCCGCGGTGGGTTAGCGCGCAGTCCGTTAGCGCGCAGTCCGTTGGCGCGCAGTCCGTCGGTGCGCAGTCCGTCGGTGTCAGGTTTGAGCGTCAGATCTGAGCGTCAGGTCTGATGGGGAGCGGGGTGTTCAGGCCAGTCACGGATGCCGTCGAACTCGGTCGGCCGGCCGTCACCCTCGATCGCCGAGAACGACTGGTCGACCCAGCGCCCGCCACCTGCCAAAGGCTCAGGAAGCGAATCACGGCCGAACCAGCCAACGTCTGACGTTTCGAGTGGATGACCTTCGAGTTCGCCACCGGTGGCCCGGCACAAAAACACCATTGAGTAGAGCGGAATCCCTGTGAAACCGGCTCGCATGCCATCGATGACAGTGATGATGCGCTCGGGTACGCAGTCGATACCGGTCTCTTCCTTGACTTCCTTGACCGCCACTTCGGCAGGTGAGTACCCAACATCAGCCCAGCCGGTTGGGTACAGCCAGATCCCGCTGTCGGCCCGCTTGACGAGCAAAATTTCGCCTGCGTCGTTGCCAACGACTGCACCAACCGTCGACTTCGGGGTGACATAACCAGCGGTGCGGTGGCCGACGTCAGCCAACCATTCTTCGACCTGATGGTCAGCGTCGAAACCTCGAGAACTCGCCGATCGAATTTCGGCAGCAACGTGCAGAATCTCTTCAAACCGTTCCTGCTCATACAGGCTCTCGGTGAACGCCAGCCCGGTCTGGGCAATGGCGGCAAGCGAGTGGGCCCAGCGAAGCAGGTGCTCTTCGGTGACCGGCTGAACCGGCGGGAGTGCCATGGCCTACGTTCTAGCGGCCTTTCCAGTTCGGTGCCCGCTTCTCGGCAAAGGCTGTCGCTCCCTCAATGGCATCCTCGCTACTGAAGACTGCGTCGATCTGTGCCTGTTGCATGGCAACGAACTCGGATTCGCTGGTCCCGGCCATGTCGAGAATCAGCTTCTTCGATGCAATGAGTCCAAGCGGCGCATTTTTCGCCACCTTGGCCGCAAGCTCGAGTGCTCCGGCAAGAGCTTCGCCCTTCTCGGTGACGACTTGTACCAGCCCGTGCGCATGAGCTTCTTCGGCCCGGATGGGTTCTGCGGTCAACGCGAGCTGCATCGCTAGCCCGTAGGGGACCCGCCGGGGCAGACGCATGAGGCCGCCAGCGCCGGCGAAAAGTCCAACACCGGTTTCTGGAATGCCGAACTTGGCGCCCGTCGCAGCGACGATCATGTCGCAGCTCAACGCGATCTCGAGTCCGCCTGCCAACGCAAAGCCTTCGACTGCGGCAATGAGCGGCTTGGCGGCTGAGCGTTCGGTGATCCCCGCGAATCCACGACCGTCGACCATCGGCATGCCACCAGCAACAAATGCTTTGAGGTCCATTCCTGCTGAGAACCCGCGGCCGTTGCCCGTCAACACACCGACAGAGAGATCAGCGTCGGCGTCTAGGTCGTCAAGCGCCGCGGCCATCGCGTTCGCGAGATCCTGGTTCACCGAGTTCATCGCTTCGGGCCGGTTCAGCGTGATCACCATGACCTTGTCGCGCTTTTCGACCAGTACTTCATCTGCCATGGCGGCAACTCCCCTGCTTGGTATCACGTGTTGATATGGGCTGAAGCCGCCACTCTACGAACCCAGTTCGTTCGACACGAATCACCGGCGCTCAACGATCGGCTGGAACATCGCCGAGGACCGCGAGCAATGCTTCTCGCAAGGTCTGCTGCGCCTGGGCATCGGTGAACTTTTCTCCGTCGAGAGTTCGTACATAGAACGAATCAACGACGTCGTCGCCGACCGTCTGGATGTGCGCACGAAGCGAAGTCAACCCGGCAGCAGCGATCACCGTCGCCAACTCGTGCAACAGACCCAGGCGATCAGGCCCGCCGACTTCGACGACCGTCGCATAGGCAGAGATCTCGTTGTCGAAATCGACTTTGGTCGGCACGATCGTTACCGGAGCGGTGACCGTGCGGCCCATCGTCGATGCCGCCCGCTCGGCAAAGCGGTCCCGTAGGTCGTCGGTAGTCGCAATGACCTCTTCGACAAGAGCGATAGTCGACGGCCATTCGATCGGCGTGTCTTCGTGGAATGGGTCGACGACTCGCACCACGTCGAGGGCCCGATCCCCTTCGACATGTGTCATTGCATGGACGATGTTTAAATTGCGCAGCGCAAGCGCTCCGGCAATCCGCGCGAACAGACCAAGCCGATCTGTTGTCACGACGGTGAGCTGATCTCCCTCACCGAAGACGATCTGGTCGGTGCCCGCCAGCAGCTCGCGCTGCGCTTCGTCGGGGAATGTGCGCTCGAAACGCACGCTTCCGGGCGAATGCAGCCACTGTTCGACTGAGCGCGACAACTCGTGGGTGAGGTGAGCCTTCCATGAGCTCCACGCCGATGGGCCAGTTGCGATCGAGTCCGCTTCGGTGAGGGCTGCGAGCAGCCAGAGAAAGTCGGGTGACTCGACCTGGTCAGCAACCGCCGAGATCGTTCCGACATCTTCGATGTCTCGTCTGGTAGCTGCATCGGGAAGTAGGAGGTGGTGTTCGCACAGCCGCTTGAGCGTGCGGACATCATCACCGCAGAACCCCATCTCGGTTGCGATCTCGTCAATCAGCACCACGCCGACGTCGGTGTGGTCCCCGGGGTAGCCCTTGCCGATGTCGTGTAAGAGTGCGCCGACCAGAAGCAGGTCAGGCCGTTCGACCCGCTCGGCGAGCCCAGCCGCTACCGCGCAGGCTTCGAGTAGATGCCGATCAACGGTGAACCGGTGATATTGGTTGCGTTGCACCCGACTGCGGGTGGGTTCCCATCGGGGCAGCACCCGAGTCCACAAACCCACATGGTCGAGCGTTTCAATTACCGGGATCGCTGCCTGACCAGTCGCCAACAGACGCACGAAGAGATCGCGTTGCTCCTGGGTCCACGGCGTCGCCAGTTCAGCGCCGTCGTTCACGAGCCGGTCGAGCGATTGACGGTCAATACGCGCGTCGTTCTCGGCGGCGGCAACAGCAAGGCGAAGCACCATCGTTTCGTCGCCTCCGAGGTCAGCGTCCGGATCAACGCTGACCGCCCCGTGAACGAGCTCTACTGCAACGTCGACTCGTTTGGGCTTGTCTGACCGCAGGCGCTTGAAGCGTCGCTGATGGTTGGCGACTCGCAGGAACACGTCCTCGGCGATCCACGTCACGGTGCGAGCCGATGCGGCGATGTGACTCATCATCACGTCGGCGTTGTCGAAACCAAGTGCCTCGGCGACTGGATCCTGCTCCTCTAGAAGTAGCCGGTCGCCGGATCGCCCCGTGCTGCGGTGCAGCTCGACTCGTGCTGCGAGAAGCACCTCGCTCGCTGCTCGAAGCTCTCGTCGCTCTTGGGGCAATACGGGTATGTCGGCCGCTTCGATCCAGCCGATCACATCGATGTCTCGAAGCCCACCGCTTGCAGCCTTGAGGTCCGGCTCGAGCAGGAACGCAACTTCACCACACTCGTGTGCGCGTGCGGCTGCGCCTTTGACCAGTTCGGGCAGAAATCGTCTGGCGTTGCGGCGCCAGGCACGCTGCGACGCTTCGGCCAGGTCATCGGTCAGATCGGCATCTCCTGCGAGGTGACGCAGATGCAACAACGTGGTCGCCGTATCGAGGTCGGTGTTTGCCAGCTCGATGTTCTGCGCGACTGTTCGCACGCCGTGGCCAAGGTCTATGTGGGCATCCCAGATCGGGAACCAGATTGATTCAGCAGCATTGGACAGGTCGCTCTCGGACCAGCCGTCGTGCAAAAGCAGCAGGTCGAGGTCGCTGCTGGGGCTCAGGGTCGAACGTCCGTAGCCACCGATTGCCACCAAACTGATCCCGGACCGGCTGCCGAGCTGCTCGGCGAAGATCTGCTGCAACCACTCGTCGACGTGGCGCGAGTACGCCCGACAAAATACGGTGCCAGCCAGCGATCGGTCGGCCAGGAGCTCGTCTCGGCGAAGGTCAGGCACGGTTCATTCCAGCGATCCTTCAGTATCGCCTGTTGCGTCCTAGTTCCGAACGAAGCTGGTCGATGTATCGATGTAGGCCGTTTCGGCATGTTCGCTGGTGTCGAGACCGGACTGTTCGGCTTCGTCGCTGACGCGCAGCCCAATGGTCGCGTCGAGAATCTTGGCGATGATGTAGGTCACGACAAATGAGTACACCAGCACCACGGCGATCGAGATGAACTGATTCCACAGCAGTTCGCCGCCTGCTTCGAGGGCGAAGGCGTCGTCGCCTCCGAACGCGTCATTATTGGCGAACACGCCGATCAGTAACCCGCCGACAATTCCACCGACCATATGAATGCCAACCACGTCAAGCGAGTCGTCGAACCCGAACTTTTCTTTGAGTTGGATGGCGAAGAAACAGAGCACCCCGGCGATAAGGCCAAACAGGATCGCCGTCATCGTGCCAACGAATGTGGCGGCCGGAGTAATCGCCACCAGACCTGCGACTACACCTGAGCACATACCGAGTGTGGTCGGCTTGCCGTGCTTGATCACTTCCATGATCATCCACGCCATCAGCCCCGCCGAACCGGCAAGGAACGTGTTGGCGAGAGCCTGCGGCGCTGCATCTTGGGCACCCGAGTTGAAGCCGAACCACCCGAACCACAAGATGCCCGTTCCGAGCAGAACGAAGGGCAGGTTGTGTGGTGGCCAGGCTGCACCGGGCCAGCCGCGACGTTTGCCGAGCACGATGGTCATGGCAAGTGCGGCCGCACCGGCATTGATGTGAATGGCCGTTCCGCCGGCTGTGTCGTAGGCGGGCAGTGCATCGGCCCAGCCGCCATAGATCCAAAACCCGACGGGCGAGTACACCAGGATCGACCAGATCGGAACAAAGATCATCCATGCCGAGAACTTCATCCGGTCGGCGACCGCTCCTGAGATCAGAGCTGGAGTGATCACCGCGAATGTGAGCAGGAACGCCCACGTGGCCATATCTCGTGGCTCGGCGCCATCGGGTACGCGCATGAACGCTTCGTCAAAGTGCACGAAGCCCAGCCACTTTCGGTCGCCATTGCCGTTGGCCATGCTCATGCCGACAACTGCCCAGACCAACGGGACGATCCCAAGGCAGTAAAAGTTCATATTGAGCATGTTCAGCACGTTCTTCGAACGCACCATGCCCCCGTAGAACAGGGCGAGTCCCGGCACCATAAACAGCACAAGTGCTGCCGATGCCATGATCCATGCGGTGTCACCAGACATTGTCGAACCTCAAGGTCGAGCGGTAGGTCACCTCCTGCTTAGACGGCTTCGAGCGATCCAGGTGTTGCGAATCGGGCCTGTTCACATTGCTGAAACACTGGTTTCACCATGCCGAAACATCGCGGCGTAAACCCGACGCACCGGCCCAGTTCTTCATCAAGTATTTATGTGCCCGTTTTCGAGGCTGGATCGGTCAAGATCGGTATCGGGTTACCTGTAGCGCTGGAGCTGCCCGAACAACTTGGACCTGGCCACCATCGCAACCCCAGCCGTTTGCGCAGCTTGGAAGACGTCGCGATCGACATGGCTGCCATAGACGGTCACCTTTGCCGAGATCTCGCGCAACCGGTCAAACGTGTCCAGTAGCCGCACATCAACAAACGCCGAGTCGTCTGGACCGGGTCGGGCTCTGATCAATGCATCGACGTTTCGAAACGTTTCGACTTCGGCGAACGCGGACATGAACTTCGATCGGTCCATAAGGTCGGTTGACACCACGAGCACCTTGCCCGAATCGGGACTGCTGATAGTGCTCATTCGATTGACTCGTCGCTCATCGCCCGGCGTTTTTCTAGGTGCAACCAGGCCTTTGCCGCACCCCACGCGATTCCCACATCGTGGAGCGATTCGTCGATGTCGCGAAACGACGAGGGAACCAGACCATACACGTCACCCGGAAATGCTCGGACGCTAAAGTCGTCACGAGCTGGCACCGGCACCCGCATGTCGGTGAGCAATCGAGTCACGGGTTCGAGGCCTTCGCGGATCACCTGAAGCGGCCCGAGACGCTGTTCATCGGCTGGCCGAGCGAGCGCGTCGCGCAACGCAGCATCGATGCCAGTGACCACGAGCATGGCGACATCTTCAACGTCGTCGTCGAGGTTGCGTTCTCTGCAATCGAGTTCGTCGAGGCGAACATGGCGCTCGACGAGCCGATGAACGAACCCGGGCAATGCGGCTGCTACCGCAGCGATCAAGTCCTCTGAACCTGGGACTGGCCATTCATTGGAAGATGTGAGATCCCCGCCCATGGCGGCCAAAGGCTAGAGCGAAACACGACACATCGGCGCCAATCGTCTCGCGCGGCGTGACGCCAGTCTGCGAAAGACGTAGCATGTCAGTCAGTTCACTACCGGGCGACATGCCCACATCGAAACATCAAGAGAGGGGATTCGATGTCTACGAAGCTGACGCGTGTACTTGCGCTGCTGCTCGCCATCGCAATGCTCGCCGCCGCTTGTGGAAGCGACGACGACACTGCGAGTGACGACGGCAACCAGGAAGACAACTCAACCGAAACCACCAACACTGACGATGCTGACGACGGCGACATGTCTGACGAAGACATGGACGACGACAGCGACATGGCCGACGACGACATGGATGACGACGGCGACATGGCCGACGACGACATGACCGACGAGGGCCACAGCACTTCGTATGGTCCGTTGGAGGATTGCTCGGCTGACGAAGGTGGCTTGAATATTGGAACGCTGCTTCCCGAAACGGGTGCGTTGGCGTTCCTTGGTGATCCACTGATCCAGGCTGTCGAAATGGCTGTCTGTGACATCAACG
>CALDYC010000044.1 GCA_937941245.1 uncultured Acidimicrobiales bacterium
GTTTCAGCCTCGTACTGGAATACCGGCACGCCGACGTCTTCTCGAATGAGCACCGGGTCGAGTCGGCCTTGTACCGATGGCCTAGGAGCGCCAGCGCCGCGGCTGTGCACGAAGAAGCCGTCGAACAATCCGGTCACCGGATGAATTGCGTTGATGTAGGTGGCCAGGTGGATCGCAGATTGCGACTCGCCAAGGGCGAGTACCTGGTCGGCAACCAGCCCATTGAGCACGTCGGTGCTGTGCAGGCCTGACACGACTGCTCCGGCATGCGTCAAGATGTCGAACGCATAGGCGTCGCCAGGATGTTCTAGCGATCCGTACCGCTGCGGGTCTATAGCCTTGAGTCCGCGTGTGTCGACTAGCCCGCCTGCTCGCCCATCGCCACCCATGCCGTTGATTCCAACCGCTTGCACCGACACACCCACGTAGCCGTGTCCAGAGCGACCGATCTCCTCAGCCAGATAGCCCCAGTCGGGACTCGTGTCGGTACCAGCTGTGACATTGAACCACTCGACTAGCACCGTGCCGCTGAAGTCTTCAGCATCGGGAAGCCGCACGATCATACGGGTGCGATAATTTGCAGTGTCGACTACTTCGACCGGCCAAACGCCATCGGCGCCAAGAGCAGTTTCAACTCCCCCAACCGCCTGCCAGCTCCTGGCAGTTCCAGCGAACAGGTACTCGGTTTCGGTCCAGCCATCTGCAAGCGGAGCGTTCGACAAAGGCTGCAGCACGCCATCGCCGCCCATCGCAAGTTCTACAGTTTCCGGTTTCGAAATCGCCACCGTTTCGATCGGTGCCGTCGTCGGTGTCGATTCTGCGACCTGCGACGGTTCAGCTGTTGGGTCAACAGCGATGGCCGTCTCGGCTACCTGCTGCTCGGCTGTCGACTGCGTCGAGACCTTGTTCCCGGGCGCCGCTGTCGCGCTTTTTGCCGAAGCCGACTCGTCGCCCGCACATGCCACAGCGAACAGAATCAGCGCCCCAACCACCAACAGTGCCGAAGTATGCGAAAGCGGATGCCACCGAAGAGTCATGATGCAGCCTAGATCGACCAGCACTTCTAGGATCCAGACCATGAGCAGCCTGCCCGTCGTGGATATGTCAGCGTTTCGTGCTGACCCGACTGGCGACGCTGCAGTTGCGTTCGCGACCGAGCTGCGCGACCACTGCCACAACCCAGGTTTTGTGATGCTGACCGGCCACGGAGTCGACCCGGCGCTCGATCACGCGCTCCTCGATCAGGCAGTTGCCTTTTTTGAGCTGCCCGAACACGAACGGCACGCACTGGCCATCGAGAACTCGGCCGCGTTCCGGGGGTACACCATCCTCGGCGATGAGCGCACCGGCGGGCGTGCCGACTGGCGAGACCAGCTCGATTATGGGCCGGAACAGCTCGCGCCCGAACCAGGTCACGACGGGCCGCCGTGGCTTCGTTTGCGCGGTCCGAATCAGTGGCCGTCGACTCTGCCTGGTTTGTCAACCATCGCTCTCGATTGGATGAACGCCATGGTGCCGGTTGGTATCGACGTGCTCAGGGCACTTGCTATGGCACTTGGGCAACCGTCGCAGTTCTTCGACCCGGGATTTCTTCCGGAACACGATGTACACGTCAAGATCATTCGCTACCCGCACCGGGAACCCACTGGCGCACCCGATCACCGGCAAGGCGTTGGACTGCACCATGACACCGGCCTATTGACGTTCATCTTGCAAAACAGTGTCGCCGGGCTCGAAGTCATGATCGACGGCGAAATGGTCACGGCCGAACCAATACCCGGTGCCTATGTGCTTAATCTCGGGGCCATGATGCAAACAGCGACCAACGGCTACCTGCGGGCGACCCCGCATCGGGTACGAAACCCAATCCAGGGCGCCGACCGAATGTCGGTTGCGTTGTTTTTCAATCCGACGTTCGAGTCCACGTTCGACCCGATCCCGATGCCTTTGGAGCTCGCGGCGCTGGCGGATCCTGACTTTACTGATCTGAATGGCGACACGATTCGCACCTTGTTTGGTGAGAACAATTTGAAGGTGCGGCTGCGCTCTCACCCTGACGTCGCCCGCCGCCACTATGGCGATGTGGTTGTGGGCTGAACCGAGTGACACCGAAGACTGCAGCAATCATCACCATGGAGATGCAACGCGGGATTTGCGGCGACCTCGCTCATATCGGCTCGCTTCGAGACGCCGTTGAACAACGGGGCATAGAGGCTTCGACAGCCAAACTGCTCCATTCGGCCCGTGCCGCAAGTATTCCTGTCGCTCATTGCACGTTCAGCCTGCCCGGCGACCGAACGGGGCTCGACCTGTCGCTTCCTCTGCTTCGCGCAGCCCGCAAGGACCCGCTCTATCTGCTCAAAGACAGTGCGGCCTCCGAGTTACTGGGCCTACTCGGGCCTGAGGAAACGGACATCATCATTGATCGGTCTCACGGAGTGAGCCCATTCGCCGGCACTGATCTGCATGCGACGCTCGACACATTGCGCGTCGACTCTGTCGTCATCGCCGGTGTGTCCCTCAACGTAGGCGTGATTGGAACCGCAATCGAAGCAGTAAACCTCGGCTACCACGTAACGGTGGCCACCGATGCCGTCGTCGGTGTGCCAGTGGGCTACGGCGACGATGTGCTGAGCAACGCAATTGTCGCGATCGCGCGGCTGGCCTCGGTCGACGAACTCTGCGCAGAGTTCGACTCGCCAAAACCATGACGGCTACCCGCTGGTCAAGAAATTCTTGCGGAACTGTCGATTCTTCAAGTGTTGAGGCATCACCTCTATGTTGGCGACGACCGCCAGCTTGATGAGAGGATGCAATCCATGAAGTACTTCCTGATGTTGGCCGGTGACAGCGAACTCGGAGCGCGGGACCAACTCACCCCTGACCAGATCGAAGCAGAAATGGGACGACACCACGCGTTTGGGGTCGCCTGCGAAGCTCGTGACGGCGTCGAAATGCTCGGTGGCGAAGCGCTTGGCGACGGCTCGACAGCAACCAGCCTGTTGACTCGAAACGGAACGCGAACGATCACCGACGGACCATTCGCCGAGGCCGCCGAGCAGATCGGCGGCTTCTATCTGATCGACGCACCTGACATCGATACCGTGATTGAACTCGCCCGAATCCTGCCCGAGAACGACATTGACATCAGACCCGTACTCGACGTGTCCTGACACCGTCATTGAGCGGGTCCACCGCGCTGACTGGGGGGCGACTCTTGTCGCTTCTGGTCGCGCGCACCCGCCGTCTTGACTTGGCCGAAGATGCGCTGAGCGAGGCGTTTGCCAAAGCCTGGTCCCGCTGGCCAATTGACGGAGTCCCTGCAAACCCAACTGGGTGGCTCTACACCACCGCCCACCGCAACGTTCTCGGGCGTCTGCGCGCCGAAGCCGTCGCCGGTCGCAAGGCGCCGCTGTTGGCAGTGCGCCAAGACAGAACGCTTCCCGACATCGACACCGGCAGCGGCATCGGCATCGGCATCGATGAATGGGCCGACGATCGACTCGAACTGATTTTGCTGTGCTGTCACCCTGCGTTGGCGGCATCATCTCAATCGGCTTTGGCCTTACGTCTGATTCTCGGAACACCCACCGACCAAATCGCCCGACTATTTCTTGTTCCCAAAGCGACGATGGCGGCGAGACTTACGAGAGCAAAAAGAAGATCGTTGCGGCAGGTATTCCGCTCGGCGCCCCGCCGGGCGAAGAGTTGCGAACACGACTCGACGAAGTTTGTCGCACCATCTATCTCGCCTTTACCGCTGGCTACAGCCCCGGAACTGGCGCTGATCTGCTGCGCATCGACATCGCTGGCGAAGCAGTAAGGCTGGTAGAGCTGTTGCACCAGGTCGCTCCCGACGCTTCGCAGATCAAGGCTCTT
>CALDYC010000045.1 GCA_937941245.1 uncultured Acidimicrobiales bacterium
TCGACGTCCCAGTCGTGCAGGGACAGCTCGATGTTGCCAACCGCATGCGCAAGATCGAAGCCGACCGTCGCCCCGACTCGACGAGCGGCCTTGACGACCTCTGGCATGGGCATGATTTGGCCGGTGTAGTACTGCACTCCCGGAAGCAAGACCATCGCCAATTCGTCACCGGCGGCATCGATCGCCGCAATGATGTCGTCGGTTTCGAGCAGTTCGCTTCGGTCCTTGGGGGCGACGGTGATGAGCGCGTGCGCCGGGTCAATGCCGTGCAGGCGCATCTGCGATTCGACCGCAAAATGATCTGACGGGAATGCATGGTCCTCGATGAGCACCTTGGTGCGCTTGCCCGATGGCCGATAGAAGCTGACCATCAACAGATGCAGGTTGATCGTGAGCGAGTTCATCGCTACGACTTCGTGGGCCGAAGCTCCGACCATGCGACCAAGCGAATCGGCAACGGCGAGGTGATAGTCGGCCCAGCCGGGCGTTCCTTCGAAGTGACCTCGTACGCCAAGCGTGGACCAGCGGTCGATTTCGTTGATCATTCGATTGCGGGCCCGCTTGGGCAGCGGCCCGAGAGAGTTTCCAACGAGGTAGATCGAGTCGCCCGAGCCATCCGGGTTTGGTGGAATCTCGAACTCGTCGCGGAAGCGAGCGAGCGGGTCATTGAGGTCGAGTTCAGCCGCAAAGGCCATCTCGGTTGAGAAGGTTTCGGTCACCCGAATCACGCTAGGGCACACCTCACGAGTTGCATTCCCGACCTATTTAGTCAACAATAGGTTCTTCAAGGAAGCTCGACGACACGAGCTTGGACCAGGCGAGGTGGCCGACCATGACCGAAGACGTTGACAGAGTGCAGGGCTTTGAGACCCGACAGATCCACGCGGGGCAGACTCCCGACGCAGAGACCGGCGCACGTGCGGTGCCGATCTATCAGACGACCAGTTTCGTCTTCCGTGACACCGAACACGCGGCAAACCTGTTTGCGCTTTCCGAGATGGGCAACATCTATACGCGCATTATGAATCCGACCCAGGGCGTGCTCGAAGCGCGCCTGTCGGCGCTCGAGGGCGGCACCGAAACCGCTGTCGGCATTCCCGGTGCCCTTGCAGTCGCGTCGGGCCAGGCTGCGGAAACGCTCGCCATTTTGAACCTGTGCGAGAACGGCGATCACGTGGTTGCCTCTGCGGCTCTCTACGGCGGCACCTACAACTTGTTCAATTACACGTTGCCCAAAATGGGCATCGAGGTCAGCTTCATCGATGACCCTGACGATCTCGACGCGTGGCGTGCCGCGGCCCGCGACAACACCAAAGTGTTCTATGGCGAAACCGTCGGGAACCCCAAGAACAATTGTCTGGACCTCGAAGGCATCTCGGCTGTCGCCCATGACATCGGCGTGCCACTGATGGTCGACAACACGGTTCCGTCGCCGTACCTGATCAATCCGCTCAAGTGGGGTGCTGACATTGTGGTGCACTCGATGACCAAGTTCATCGGCGGCCATGGCACATCGATCGGCGGCGTCATCATCGATGGCGGCAGTTTCGACTTTGGGGCAAGCGGGCGGTTCCCGAATCTGACCGAACCTGACCCCAGCTACAACGGTTTGGCCTACTGGCCAGCGCTCGGCCATGGCGCCTACATCATCAAGGCACGAGTGCAGATGCTGCGAGATCTCGGGTCGGCCGTTTCGCCGACGAACGCCTTCCACTTCCTGCAGGGACTTGAAACGTTGAGTCTGCGCATGGAACGCCACTGCGCAAATGCGCTCAGTGTCGCCTCGTACCTCGAGGGCCATGACAAGGTCGAATCCGTCCAGTACGGCGGACTCGCTTCGAGCCCGTGGCACGATCGCATGGCGAAATACACCGAAGGTCGTGGGTTCTGTTCGGTCCCCGCGTTCGTCATCAAAGGCGGACTCGAAGCCGGCGCGAAGTTCGTCAACGCCACCGAGCTACACAGCCACGTCGCCAACATCGGCGACGTCCGCAGCCTGATCATTCATCCTGCATCGACGACACACAGTCAGCTCACCGAGCAGGAGCAGCTATCCACCGGGGTCCATCCGGGTCTGGTGCGCCTGTCGGTAGGTCTCGAGACGATCGACGACATCATTGACGATCTCGATCGGGCATTCGCGGCTGTATAGCCGGGCCTCACGATCGGCGTGACCATGCGCCCCTTCGCTACCGTGCCCACCATGCACGTGTGGTTGAACGGGCGCATCGTCGCGCCAGATCAAGCGGTGGTTCAGGTCGACGATCACGGCCTAGTCGTCGGCGATGCGGTCTTTACGACCATGCGGGCACTTGCTGGTGTGCCGGTTGCGCTCGATCGCCACCTCGCCAGACTCGAAGCCCACCTCGGGGCCATGCAGATTGCTTCACCCGGTGTGCCAACGCTCACGGCAGCGGTCCAAGAGACCGTTGCTGCATCGGGCTATGCCGATGCCCGTGCCCGCCTGACCGTGACGGCCGGAAGCGGATCGCTTGGCTCATCTGCTGCGGCGGGCCCACCGAATGTCATCTGTGCGGTAACCGAGCACCAGCCGCGCAGCGTCGCCAAAGCGGTAACCGTGCCGTGGACTCGCAATGAACGTGGAGCGCTTGCGGGGTTGAAGACCACGTCGTATGGCGAGAATGTCCGCATGCTTGGCGTGGCGACCGCAGCTGGTGCTTCCGAAGCACTCATGGCGAACTCGGTTGGCGAGCTGTGCGAAGGCACCGGGTCGAATGTGTTTGTCGTCGTTGACGGCGAGATCGTCACTCCCCCGCTGTCGTCGGGATGCCTGGCGGGAACGGCTCGGTCCATTGTCATCGAGGTCGCCGACGTCTCTGAACGTGCACTTCCGTTTGACATTGTCGATCGCGCCGATGAGGTCTTCTTGACCTCGTCGATGCGGTTCGTGCAACCGCTCACCCATGTCGACGGAAAAGAATGTGCCTCGCAGACGGTTGGCACCGAGGTCGCTGCGTTGTTCACCGCCTGGGTCGACGATCACGTCTAGACCGAGATCTGCGCAGTACAACGATCTGCGCAGTGCAACGATCTGCGCAGTGCAACGATCGGGGACCGAACTGCGAGCAGAACAGGGGCCGGGCAAAACGGAAACAAACGGCTGGTCATGCCAGCCGTTTGCGTCGCGATTCTATGAGTTGTTGATCAGTCGCCCGCACGTCAGAGCGCGGGACGAAATCACTTCTCTTCTTTGAAGAGCACGTGCTTGCGTGCCTTGGGGTCGTACTTCATGAGCTCAATGCGCTCACGGTGGTTGACCTTGTTCTTGGTGGTCACGTACTGGTACCCGGTACCAGCCGTGCTCTTGAGCTTGATGATGGGGCGCTTATCGCTACCGGCTGGCATCAGACCTTGACTCCTCGACGTCGCATATCCGCGAGCACCTTTTCGATGCCGTGCTTATTCACGGTCTTGAGACCTTTGGCACTAAGACGGAGCTTGACCCAACGCTTTTCGCTGGGAACCCAGAAACGCTGCGTCTGCAGGTTGACGTCCCAGCGGCGGCGCGTTTTGCGCTGTGAGTGCGAGACGTTGTTGCCGAAACTCGGCTTACGACCCGTCACTTGACATACCTTCGACATAAGCAGAACACGATAGCGGGGTGAATGCGAAAGCGACTCGGTCACCGGGTGAGGTGATTAGGTGAGCGATACTCGACGGGTGACCGCGCCAGAGTCCCCCGCCGTCTGCGCTGACCGTGTCTGGTACCTCGCGTACGGGTCGAACGTTAACGAAAGCCGCTTCCTGCGTTACATCCGCGGCGGCAAGACCGAACCGGGATGCCGCGACAGCGCCCCTCCCGCGCGGTCGCGATGGTTACGCGCTGACCTGGCTTTGCGGTTTGCCGGCACGTCGAAGCGTTGGGGCGGCGGCGTCGCCTTTGTCGACCGTTCAGACGACGAGACAGCCCACGTTCGGGCGTGGGACATCTCGTTCGAGCAGTTCGAAGACGTGTTCGCTCAAGAAAATCGGCTGACGATTCCGCACGAACTTCCGCAGTCGGTTGTCGCAGATCATGAGTCGATTGTCGGCATCGGCTGGTATCGACGCATTCTGCGACTGCCACAGCACGACACGCCGGGTCAGCCTGCGCTGACCTTCACGTCCGAAAGGCCGTTGTCACCCAACGGCCCGACGGCGGCCTATGTCGGAACTATTCGCGCCGGGCTGGCCACGAACCCCGAGTTGACGGGTCCTGAGACCGACGCCTACCTGGCCGAGCGTGCGATCATCCAATGATGTTGACTTCAGCGCTTCCGAACCGATTTGTCGTAGCGACGGTGGTGTTCGCTGTTGTTTCAAGTATCGGCGCAGCGGCCGGGTGCTCATCCGATTCGGGCTCAGAACCGCTGAGCGAACGCGAACAGTTCTCGGCGGACCTCGTCGACACCTCCGACTGCATCGAACTCGAGACCATGGCGTCGGCGCAGGTTGACGTGATCACGGCGACAGACGATCAAGCCGTGATCGACGATGCGACCAACAAATTCAACGAGATCGTGAACCGCATCGAAACAATCTGCTGATTACGGATCAGAGTCCGAACATGTCCCGGCAGCTGTCCAGACCTTCGATCTCGATGTCGTCTCGCCGCACTGTTTGCCAGACTTCGCGAGTGAGCATGAGATTCGTGATCAACCCTCGCTCATCGCCAAACAGCGAACCGCAAACGTGCGTCTGCTCGTAACCCAGGAGCTCAGAGATGCGGTTCGATCCCGCGTTGTCAACATGAGCCTCGGAGTGCGCTTCGAGCGCCCCCAGCCCAGCAAAAACCAGGTGCAGTGCGGCAGCGCGCATTTCGCGTCCGAACCCCAGCCCTTGGGCTGACCGCACAATCCATGAGCCGGTCGACACGGCCCGCAACGTCGCGAAGTTGGTTGCCTCGATTGATTGTGTGCCCAGCGGGCGTCCGTCAACGAATGGGGTTAGCGGCAGGCTCCACGCGGTCGGCTTCCAGTTCGCACGCGCACCCCAGTGGTACTGCATGCTCGCTGGCGCATCGCCGGTCCAGTCCACGTGAAATGGCATAAAGCCGAGGTGGTCGTGAATCGACGAGTCAGCCTGAGGAATCAGCTCGCCGAGCTCATCATCGGTCGGCAGTCGTAGCTCCAGACGAGGAGTACGGACACACAGATCGAACAGGGGCCAGGTCGGATGCGCCATACCCCACGCTAGGTCACAGCCCTCGTTCGTGTCGGCGGATTCCGGCCAGTCAGCGGTCTAGGTTTGGGTCATGATCGAACATCTGCGCATCGACGTTGAACCTGGCGTCGCTCTCGAAGCAGAGATTTTCGTACCCGTCGCGCCGAGGGCGGCCATGGTCATCGGCCACCCGAACCCGCTCATGGGTGGCGACATGCACACGCCGGTGGTTGCTGCGCTCTGGAATGCCTTACCCGTCGCAGAGACCGCTGGCATTCGGTTCAACTTCCGTGGCACCGGAAGCTCCACCGGCGCTCACGACCAAGGACCCGGCGAGGTTCGAGACTTTGAGGCTGCTGCGACCGCTCTCGTGCGAGCCGCCGGTGATGTTGCTCTGTTAGTTGGCGGATGGTCGTTTGGGGCCGACATCTCACTCGCCGTTGCACGGCCCGATATCGCTGGCTGGCTTCTGGCTGCAGCGCCATTCAAGGTCTTTGAGCCAGAGACCATGGCCGCTCGACTATCGCCGGCACCCAAGCGGTTCATCGTTCCCCAGCACGACCACATCTGTGGCCCAAAGCGGACGACCGAAGTGACCGCAACATGGCCCGGCGCCGAGCTGGTCGTCATCGACGGGACCGACCATTTCTTCGGCGGCGCTCTCGATGACATCGCCGAACAATTGCGCAGCTTCGTCGACGAGACGACGTAGCGACAGGTTGGACTATCGAGACCCCGGCACGCTGCCGAGATGCGATCCCACCCCCGTTGCCGGAATCCTCACCTATGCGAAGTGAGCGTTTCTAGAAAGCGCCGCCAAGCGTTCATCCGCCCGAGGCTCGACTAATCCATGCGGTGGTCGTTGTCAGCTCGGCACTGAGCACCTCGGATCGAGTGAGGTCATTTGCGCAGGTGGGCAGCCAAATCTGCTTGTTGGGTCTGGGTCGCCGGCGAGGTAGAAGTAATGCGAGTCAAACTCGCAAAAGATCACTACGTGTTCTACGGTTGCCGTCATGAGCGAGTCAGCCGCCGTGAGCGAACAAGCACGAGGGGACGGTCGCAACGCACGCCGCGAACGGGGCCGGGCTGCAGTGATCGAAGCAGTCTTTGCTCTGGTGCAAGAAGGCAAGATGCCGCCATCGGTCGAGGACGTTGCCGAGCGGTCGGGGGTATCGATCTCATCGATCTTCCGAAATTTCGACGGCATTGCTGACATGCAACGACAAGCCCTCGAACGCTCCCATCGTCAATGGGCTCCAGACTTGGAGGTCAACGACGCCGACGCTGCGCAGACGGTTCGCATCACGTCGCACGTGAAGACTCGAATCGAGCTTTTCGAGCGCGCCGGCGGGCTGATGCGCATAGGTCGCAGTCGAGCGCTCGATCATGACCCGATGGTCGAGGGTCTGGCCCGGCTCCGAGCCCGCTTCGCTAATCAGACCCGCGAAAGATTCGCAGCCGAGCTTCGGGCGCTGACACCCGCAGCGGCCGCTGACCTCGTTGCCATCGTCGACACGGTCACGTCACCCGAAGCATTCGAGTTGATGAGCGCCGCTCACGCACGCACCCCGAAGCAGATCTCCCGAGCCTGGGTGTCCACGCTCAGTGCGCTGCTCGAAAGCCCGTCCCCAGATCCGAAAGCAGCATCATGAGCAGGCCATCAAGATTTGAAGGGACCATCGGCAAGACGGTCGCCGATTCCGAAGCGTGGTACGACGACCCTCCCCACCCGGGCAGCGATGCACCGAACGTCGTGCTGGTGCTGCTTGACGACACCGGCTTTGCCCAATTCGGTTGCTACGGCTCAGACATCGACACGCCAAATGTCGATGCACTGGCGGCCGGAGGAGCCCAGTTCACCAACTTCCACGTGACGCCGCTTTGCTCACCGACCCGGGCATCGCTTCTGACCGGACGCTCACAACATGCCGTCGGCATGCGGGCGGTATCGAACTTCCGAACCGGCTTCCCGAACCAGTTGGGCCACATCAGCAACCACGCAGCGACGATTGCCGAGGTGCTGGGTTCGGAGGGGTACGCGACGTTCTGCGTCGGCAAGTGGCATCTCGCTCCTATGGAACAGTGCTCGGCGGCAGGCCCGTTCGACCAATGGCCGCTCGGCCGAGGCTTCGATCGCTTCTATGGCTTCCTCGAAGGCGAGACCGACCAGTTCCACCCCGATCTGGTACAGGACAACCACCCGATCGACCCGCCGGGTAGACCCGAGGACGGATATCACGTCAGCGAAGACATGATTGATCAGCTGATCGGCATGATCAGCGACAGCAAAGGCGTGCGGCCCGACCGCCCGTTCTTCGCCTATGTGCCCTTTGGTGCGACCCACGCACCACACCAAGCGCCGGCCAGTTACCTCGAGAAATACAAGGGTCGCTACGACGAAGGATGGGACGTCGTTCGTCAACGTTGGTTCGAGCGCCAACTCGAGCTCGGCGTCATTCCCGCACACACCGAGTTGGCGCCCCGCAATCCGGGTGTCGACGCATGGGACGACCTCTCCGAGAATCAGAAGCGTGTGAACTGTCGGCTACAGGAAGCGTTTGCCGCCTTTCTCGATCACACCGATGACCAGATCGGCCGGCTTATCGAGGCACTTCGTGACTCTGGCCAACTCGACAACACGATCGTCGTGGTGCTGGCCGACAATGGAGCCTCGCAAGAGGGTGGCCCGTTCGGCGTCATGCACGAGATGAAGTTCTTCAACGGCATCTTCGATACCGCTGACGACGTCATCGATCAGATCGACAACATCGGTGGCCCGCACAGCCACACCAACTACCCGTGGGGCTGGGCGCAGTGCGGCAACACCCCCTTCAAGTGGTACAAGCAGAACACCCACGAAGGTGGCGTGCACGTGCCGATGATCATGCACGGCCCTGGCGTAGCAGAGGCAGGAACGAAGCGGGATCAGTTCGTCAACGTCTCCGACATCGTCCCCACGATCTACGAGCTCGTCGACGTATCGGCCCCCGCGACCTTCAAAGGGCTCGAACAGCTCCCCGTAACCGGCTCGTCGTTTGCTCCGGCACTGGCTGACTCATCCGCTCCGGCTTCCAACACGCTGCAGTACTTCGAGATGGGTGGCAGTCGAGCGCTCGTCGCCGGCGCCGGTGATGATCTCTGGAAGGCGGTGTGTAAACACGACAAGGGGGCTGACTACGACACCGAGCAATGGGAGCTCTACCACCTGTCGGGTGATTGGTCGGAGTGCAACGACCTCGCTGAGGTCGAGCCTGAACGGTTGAGTGAGTTAAAGCAACTCTGGTGGGAACAGGCGGAACGTCACGGTGTCTTGCCGCTCGACGACCGCATGATCGAACTGTTCGGTGCCCGGTTCCGTGACAACTCGCCTCATCCGGCCGACCGCCGCTACGTCTATCGGCCGCCCATGTCGCCGATGCCCGGCCAGGCTGCAGCTTCGATCGGTGGGTCGTCGTTCGACCTCACCGCTCGAGTCACCCGCGAAGCAGGTGACGGCGGCGTCATCTACGCCACCGGAACCGAGAACTCCGGGCTGTCGGTTTTCGTGCAGAACGACAAGCTGGTCGTTGACTACAACGCGTTCGACGATCACACAATTCTTGAGTCCGAGATCAATGTTCCCACCGGTAGCTCCGAGCTTGTGCTGGCCATCCGTCGAACGGGCGGCCGTACCGGAACCATGGCGCTGCTGGTCGATGGAACACTCGCCGGCTCGATCGACTTGCCGCTGTTCATGTCGATGATGTCATCAGTTGGACCCAGCGTTGGCTACGACCATGGCTCGCCAGTGTCGGCTCGCTACGAGGCGCCCTTCGCCTTCGAAGGCACCTTGCACGAGGTCGTCATCCAGCTCCTGTCTCGCAAGGACGTCGAGGCTCAACGAGCCGAAGCCGCAACAGAAATGAGCCGACAATGACGATCGCCGTAACACTCCTTGGCACGGGCAGCCCCATGCCGGATCCCAACCGGGCCGGCCCAGCCACGCTGATCTCTGCTGGCGAGGGCGATGCAGCAGAGCACTACCTGGTTGACGCTGGCCGTGGTGTGCTCATGCGTCTCGCCGCAGCGATGGTGGGAGCGCCGAACCTCACCGCCGTGCTCATCACGCACTTGCACAGCGATCACATCACCGATCTCAACGATGTGATCACCACTCGCTGGGTGATGACCTTCGAGCAGACCCCGCTCACGATCGTGGGGCCAGTGGGTACCCAGAAGGTGGTCGACCACATCCTCGCTTCGCTCGAACCCGACATCAACTACCGCATCGCTCACCACCAAGACCTCGACTATCAGCCGCCAGTCAACGTGATCGAAGTGACCGAGGGTGTGATCGAGTTACCTGACGGGCAGGGGGGTCAAGTCACGATCACGTGTGGGCAGACCGACCACAAGCCTGTCGAACCGAGTGTTGGCTATCGCTTCGACTTCGGCGGAGCAAGCGTTGTTGCTGCTGGCGACACCGTGCCGTGTGAGGGCCTCGACACTCTGTGCGCCGGTGCGGACGCCATCGTCCACACAGTGATCCGCAAGGACATCATCGCCAACATTCCAATGCAGCGCATGCAGGACACGCTCGACTACCACTCGTCACCCGCAGAAGCAGCACAGACCGCTGCCAAGGCCGATCTTGCAACGCTGATTCTTACCCACTACGTGCCCGCTATGCCGATGAGCGGCACCGAAGACGACTGGCGAGCACTTGCCGCCGAACACTTCGGCGGCGCCATCGAAATCGGCGACGACCTCCACCGAGTGGTCGTCCCTCCCCGCCCCTAGCCCTACGCCCGCTGGCATCGACAGACGTTGCTTCTCACCGTCACCAGAAACCGAAACCGAAACCGAAAGACAAACGACCATGAAGTTGCTCCGCACACCCGACGAACGGTTCGCCGACCTCGACGGCTACCCGTTCGCCCCCAACTACGTCGACATCGACGATCAGGACTCTGGCGATGGAGCGAGCGGCTCCCTCCGCGTCCGCTACCTCGATGAGGGACCGGCCGATGGGCCCGTAGTGCTGTGCATGCACGGTGAGCCGTCCTGGAGCTACCTCTACCGCAAGATGATTCCGCCGTTGGTCGACGCTGGCCTTCGGGTGATCGCTCCCGATCTAGTCGGGTTCGGCAAGAGCGACAAGCCGTCGGAGAAGTCCGACTACACCTACGCCCGCCACGTGGCCTGGATGCAAGAAGTGCTCGTCGACCATCTCGATCTGACCGACGCCACGCTTTTTGGTCAGGACTGGGGTGGCTTGATCGGTCTCCGTCTGGTCGCCGACAACCCCGAGCGTTTCGCCAGAGTCGTCATCGGAAACACCGCGCTCCCGACAGGCGAAGCACAGATAAGCGAAGCCTTCATGCAGTGGCAGAAGTTCAGCCAAGAGTCGCCCGTGTTCCCCATCGGACAGATCTGCAACGGCGCCACGGTGACCGAACTGTCCGACGCCGAGATCGCCGCCTATGACGCACCGTTCCCCGACGAGAGCTACAAGGAAGGTGCTCGTATCTTCCCTTCGCTGGTGCCAACATCAGTTGACGACCCAGCTGCGCCTGCGAACCGGGCTGCCTGGGAGGTCTTCAAGGCGTGGGAGAAGCCTCTTATCTGCTGCTTTAGCGACAGCGACCCAGTCACCGCCGGGGGTGACAAGGCGTTCATCGAACTCGTGCCGGGCGCTTCTGGGCAGCCCCACGTCACCGTCGAGAAAGCCCACCACTTCTTGCAAGAAGATGCTGCGCCACAACTTGCTCAGATCATCGTCGACGCCGTGCGCGCGAAGTAGGCGTTGATGGCCGTTGTCGAACGCCGCGCTCGCATCGAGCGCCCGCCATCCGAGGTGTGGGCGATCCTCTCCGACTTCGCGGTGATCAGTCGGTGGGCTCCGAACGCGGATCACTCGTCGCTCTTGACTGAGCAGGGGGAGGGCGTAGGTGCCGTACGGCGGATCCAAACCAGCGGCACCACCGTTCTCGAAACCGTCACATGGTGGGAGCCTGGCGTTGGCTTGTCGTACGCGATCACGGGGCTCCCGCCAGTGATCAGGAGCGTCACGAACACCTGGCGCCTCGAGCCCGTCGGCGCTCATACTGACGTGTCACTCACAACGGAGGTCGATGCTGGTCCTCGGCCGCCGCAGCAGCTCCTAGCCAAGGCCGTCGGCCGCAAGCTGGGCAAGGCGTCCGACCAGATGCTCGCCGGTCTTACTGATGCGATGAACGAGAAAAAGACAGGCGACCTCTATGGGTGAGGCCCGACCAGATGTGATCGTGATCATGAGCGACGAGGAGCGGGCAGCTCCTCCGTACGAATCCGCCGAGGTCGCTGCTTGGCGGCGTACCACCCTGCCGGGCGCGGCGTGGTTCGAGGACAACGCCGTCAACTTCCGGCTTCACTACACCGGCTCGCTGGCGTGTGTCCCGAGTCGACCAACGATCTTCACTGGCCAGTACCCGCAAGTGCACGGCGTCACCCAAACCGATGGACTCGGGAAGACCCACGACGACTCACGAATGCGGTGGCTTCGCGAAGGTGAGGTGCCGACGCTCGGCCATTGGTTCCGAGCGGCTGGCTACGACACGCACTACGACGGCAAGTGGCACCTCTCACACGCCGACCTCCACGATGCCGACGGCAACCGGATCGACGCCAACGACGACGAGGGCAACGTCTTGACCGAGGGGGTCGACATGTATCGCCAAGCCGACGCGCTTGATGGCTACGGCTTCTCAGGCTGGATCGGCCCTGAGCCTCATGGCGGGCAACTCCGAGACGCAGGCCTGCGTCGGGATCCTCTGATCGCCGACCGTGTCGTTGCTTGGCTCGACAACCGCTACGCCCGGCGAGCCGCGGGCGACGCCGATGCCCAACGACCGTTCCTGTTGGTCGCAAGTTTCGTGAACCCACATGACATCGTGTTGTTCCCGGCGTGGGCTCGACGTGGCAGCCCGCTCGAACCCTCTCCCCTCGACCCACCAAACGTGCCGGAAGCGCCGACCGCACACGAGGATCTTGCGACGAAACCTGCAGCGCAGATCGCGTTCCGTGACACCTACGCCAGCGGCTACGGGCCGGCACGGGCGGTCAACGGTGCCTACGCCAAGCGGGCGCAGGAGTACCGCAATCTCTACCATCGCCTCCACGCCGAGGTCGACGCCCCGATCGATCGAGTACGTCGTGCGGTGACTGGGCAGGCACGTGACGCCGTCATCGTGCGGACGTCTGACCACGGCGACTTGCTCGGCGCCCATGGCGGCCTGCACCAGAAGTGGTTCAACCTGTACGACGAAGCCACGCGGGTTCCCTTCGCCATCGCGAAGGTTGGCAACCAGGCGACATCGGGCACCGTTGTCAGCGACGCCCCCACCTCGCATGTCGACATCGTGCCCACGCTGCTTGCTGCGGCTGGAATCGACGAGGCAGCCGTAGCCACGCAGCTGGCTGCTGACTTCAGCGAAGTCCACACATTGCCGGGCACGAATTTGATGCCTGTGGTCGAGAATGCTGCAGCAGCCGATCGAGATCGCGGCGTCTATCTCATGACGTGCGACAACATGCTCGAAGGCGACACGGGAGCGTCGGGCGTTGCTCGCAGACTTGGCCGAACGTCGAAGCCGCCACTGCCGCTCCGGGTTAAGACCCCGGCGCACGTAGCTTCGAACTTCGAGGGCCTCGTGCAGCGCATCGACGGCACGCTCTGGAAGCTCGTGCGCGTCTTCGACGACCCGGCGACCTGGACCGATCCTGGTGTTCGGCATCTCGCCGCCAGCGGAGGGCCCGGTCCCGACCAGCACCGAACAGCTCCCCTGCCTGATCAATGGGAGCTGTATGACCTCGACACCGATCCCGCCGAAGCCAAGAACCGCTGGCACGACATCGCTGCCGACTCAGCACTCGCCGACGTCTTCGAGCGCATGTGCCAGGCGATGAAGGCCGAACGGTCTCGAGCCGTTCCCGAACGCAATCACCCGTGGCCCTATGCGTCACGCCAACCGCCTGGAGGCCCCGTGGCTAAGACCGCACCACCACCCGCTCGCGCACTACGCAAACTCGTCCAGAAGCTGGGCATGCACCCCGATGACCCCGATGCAAAGACGTTCGACCTCGCTGGCAAGCGGGCCTTGGTCGTTGCCACCAACGCTGGCGTCCTTGACATCGGAAAGCCCACCGGAGTCTTCGCCAGCGAGATGACGGTGCCCTACTACGCCTTCCTCGACGCTGGAATGTCGGTTGATGTCGCGAGCCCGCGCGGCGGAGTGATCCCTGTCGACCCCAAATCGATCAAGCCGGTGATCCGAACCAGCGAAGACGATCGCTTCCTGGCCGACGACGAGTTCAAGGCCAAGGTCAGCGGGTCGCTCCCAATCGGCGAGCTCGACATGGCCGACTACGACATTGTCTTCCTTGCCGGTGGTTGGGGCGCTGCCTTCGACTTCGGCTTCTCCGAAGCGCTCGGCGCGAAGATGACTGAAGCGAATGCCGCTGGCTTGGTGATAGGTGGTGTGTGCCACGGCCCTCTGGGCTTACTCAATGCGAAGGCAGTTGACGGTTCGCCGTTGGTGGCTGGGCGCAAGATCTCAGCAGTCACCGACAAACAGGTGAACGAACTCGACATCACCGACACGCCGCATCATCCCGAACGCGAGCTGCGTGCGATGGGCGCCGAGTTCGAGAGCCAGACCAGGCGACGCGACCCCCTTGCCAACCACTGGGTGGTCGACGGCAATCTCGTAACCGGACAGAACCAAAACGCTGCGCCCATGGTGGCCAGGGAAATGATGCAGCTGCTCGTTGCTGGCAACGGGGGCGCTAGCCCAGAAACCGAGCAGTCATGACCGAACCGCAGACTCCCCGCTACGGAGTGATCAATACCGAGTACGGCATGAAGCTCGCGACTACGCCGCCGGAAAATGACGGCCCGGTATGGATGGTCAACCTGATGAAGTACCGGGAGGTCGCCGATTACACGGACGGGAGGGATGTGACGATCAGCGGGCGGGAGGCGGACGACATCTACACCCCGGTTGATTCGCTAGCTGCGGTCGGCGCCGAGCTCGTATTCGCTGGCGACGTCGACCAGCAGTTGCTGGGCGACGAGATTGTGTGGGACCGAGTGGCCATCGTCAAATACCCGACGCGCAAGTCATTCATCGATATGCAGTCGCTCCCGAGCTTCCAAGAGTCGCACCAGCACAAAGACGCTGGCATGGAGTTCACGATCGTGATGGGCGGTCAGCCAATGACCTTGCCGTCGGCGCCCGCTGGGTTCGACGCTGCTGATTGGACCGAGGTCCCGCACCCGCCAACTGACGACGATGGCCCGGTCATGGTCGTGCACATCCTTCGGTTCCACGACGCTGAGGAGGCGCACGCTACGCCGACCCAGATGGAGCACTACCAAAGCGAAGCAGGCCAGGTGGCCCTCGGTCATGGCATCCAGGTTCCTGCCTGGTTCGCGATCGAGGACACGATCCTGGGTGACGGTCGAGTCTGGCACCAGGCTCGATTCAACCGGTTCCCGAGCAAGGCGGCCTTCATGGCCGTGGTGATG
>CALDYC010000046.1 GCA_937941245.1 uncultured Acidimicrobiales bacterium
TCCCGGATGCCGTTGCGTGGGCTTGGGGTCGTGGAGGACGGTGGAGGCGCGAGGTCGAGGGTCTTGGGCTCGTTATGCGGGTGCTGCCCATCGAAGTGCCCTGAACGCGCAAAACCCGACCGCTCACCGTCCGGAGAGGAGCCGGGTTCGCTTCCTCGGGCTAGTGCCCTTGGTGCTTCCAGTATCGGTCGACTCGACCCAGAATTCAACCCCCCGTCGAACTCCAGCAGTGACCGGCGGGTGCATAAGCCCCGGCTCCCGTCCTCGGTGGCCTCCCTCACGGCCGTGTTCGGCTTGCCGCTACCTCGATGCGATGCCCGGCAGACGCAACGTGACATCCCTCGATCCCCTCGGTATGGAAAGCATGAGAAAGGCATGGGAAAGGCATTAAACATCGTGGAAAAAACAGAGATGACCCGCCCAGAAGGACGGGTCATCTCCTATTGGCTGATCCGGGCTAGCGAGATCAGCCAGTTCGGACCTTTAGTATCGGAGATGACTAATCAAATGCCGATAGGTAATTTTGACTAGTTCGAGTGATTTTTAACCAAAATGAGATATGCCCGCCGAGGGCGAGTCGTATAATGAGGTCTGATCCGGGCTAGCGAGATCACACACCGTTGCGTCATCCCAAAAGGTTGGCTCGACGGGTCGTCTATTGCGGTGACACGAAGCAACCGAAGCAGCGCGACCGGCTTGTCTGCGTTCGTGCGTGTCGGCGCCTTCGCCGCAACGCGGAGCTGACAGAACACAAGCGAGCAGACACAAATGACCCGCCCATGGGGCGGGTCATTGGCCAAGAAGCTGAGTTGAGCAGGAGGGGGAGCCGCTCAGCTTCTTGCTTCCGCTCTGGGGGCGGTTGTTGCTGACTCCAGTATCTCGGTTAGGTGTCCGCAAGAGAATGGGCAAATCCACCATCGCCGTCGTGAGGTGAACTACCCGTTACACCGGCCACCCCCAAATTAGGGGATGTTTCGAAGGAGCCGTCCCCACAGACAGGCGGCGATGTGGGGGTGCAAGCTCTGCTCGATGACTCGTACCCCACCCCCACCCAATCTGCCGCCACCAAATCTGCCGCCGCCGGTGGCACTTTCCAACGAAGTGTTCGATCCCGTGCTGGCGCACCGAGATAGCGGTGTTCGAGATGGTGGTGCTCAACCCGAGTTGAACCCGACCCCGCGATTTGCACGACGTCACCACATTGCTTCGTTTGAGCCCCACCACCTCGGGCTCGCGGTGGTCGCAGCAGTGGGCGTGGACATTGGGCTTCGAGCCGGGGTGAACGTCGTGTCAACCGCCATTGGGTTGCTTGGTGCAGCCGGTCTGGTTGCGCAACACACCACGGCTCGACCAGCCCGGCTGCTCCTAGTCATTGCGAGCGGGTGTGCGCTTGGGTTACCACTACGGGCGAGTACCTGGCTGTTGCACCTCAATGTCTGGACCGCCGTTGGAGCAATCGTTGCCGCGGCTGCTCTTGGGCCCGAGCCGTTCGGGCCGTTTTCTCCGACTGCTCTGCGCCGTACAGCGGTCCGTATGGGGTCGATTCCATGGGGCGGAACAGTTCTGCGTGCGTCGGTGCGCTCGGTTGATGATTCGACCGCTGCGCGAACCGCGTCGATCTTGCGAGGACTGATGCTCGCCATCGTCCCGATCGCCGTTCTCGGAGGCTTGCTTGTCGCAGCCGACGAGCTATTCGCGGCGTTGTTGCTTCCCGATACTGACCCGGTGAGTGTGGTTTCTCATGTGCTGGTCACGATCGCGGCGCTGGGTCTTGTGGCTGGTCTGGTTGTCGCCGCGTCGACAACAGTCACCGCAACTGATCCGGACGACGAACGCCCTCCGCGTGTGGCCGCAACTGAAATGACCGTTGTGCTCGGGTCGGTGGCATTGCTGTTTGGTGTGTTCTGCGCAGTGCAGCTGTATGCAGCGGTTGTTGACCCCACCGCAGCCCTCGAAGCCCGCGGACTAACCGCTGCGCAGCATGCCCGGTCCGGTTTCTTTCAGTTGCTGTGGGTTGCCGGGCTCACCGCAGTGTTGCTTAGTGCCGTCGCGCTCGCAACGGCCAGCACAGACGGAACCAGACATCGCATGGTGTTGACTCTGTCGGCAGTCGTGTCGCTGCTGACGTGTGCGGTGGTGATCATTGCCATGATCAGGCTGGACCAGTACACGTCAGCGTTCGGACAAACCACACTTCGCTGGTACTGCAACGCATTCGCGGCAATGCTCGGGGTTGGATTTGCGCTCACGAGTGCGGCGTTGATTGCGGGTCGACAACGTTTGCTCCCGCTCACCATCGTCGTGCTTGTGGCGACCGTCCTGGGCGCCGTCAATCTGCTCAACCCCGAAGCGCGAGTCGCCGAACACAACGTGTCCCGCGATGTCGGGTCAGTGCCGCTCGACGCGGACTACCTCACACGGTTGTCCGCCGATGCCTGGCCGGTGCTTCTGGAGCACGAAGAACAGATGGTCGATGCGCTTGGTGTACCGGCACGCCTCGACCTTCGCTGCGCTCGCGCAGCGCGGCCGGCCGGCTATGGACTGCTGGGCTTCAACCTGTCGCGAGCTCGGCTGGATTGTTGACACTCGCCGGTGACAGCTGCGCTGCCGCGTCAGCCAACAACCGATGGATCACCGACGTGACGTGCGACAAGGAAGCCGAACGCAGCCTCGAGTGACCGGGCGCGAGTGAGGTCGTCGCGGGCCGTGATCGCTGCCTGGTCCGATATCGCCATCGCGTCGGGTGCTTTCATAAGCGCTTCGCATACTCGTTCGAGTGTGACGAACGCCGCGATGGATTCGCCGACCGAGCTTCCGGTGCTAAGCAGGCCATGGCTTCGCAACAGCGCCACCGATTTGTCACCGAGCGATTCGGCGATGCGCTCACCGCCGTAGCGGTTGAGAATCTGCACTTCCTCATCGTCGAATAGCGCCCATTGGTCGAAGAAGGTGCAAGCCTCTTGCGTGATGGAGCGAATCGGCTCACCGGTGGCGCAGAACGGCGTGCCCCACGGGGTATGGGCTACGCCTACGACATCTGGCCGGGCATGGTGCACCGGGTGATGAATGTTGTATGCGGTGATGTTGATTCGGGTGCCGTCCGCAACTGAACCGTCAGGCTGGACGAGCACCAGGTCGTCGATCGTGGCCCGCTCGAAGCTGACCGGGTAGCGCAATAGCCACATGCAGTCGGTGTGTTCTGGGTCGCGAGCGGTGATATGGCCGTCGCCTAGATCCCCCCACCGCAGTGCCGCGAAGATCCGGTAGCCGAGCGCGACCTCGCGTTTGCGTCGCAGGCGTTCGTCGGCAGCTGTCGTCTCTGGGCTGGCGTTCACTGGATTCGCGCCACTGGGCTTGGGATCACTGGGCAGCAACGAGAGCTTGTCGGGTGGCCGCAATCTCGTCAGGAGTTCCACCCATTGGTACGGCGGTGAAATCCGTTGCGCCTGACTCGGCAATGCGGCCGATGCCATCGGCCACCTCTTCGGCGGATCCGACAAGCGACAGGTCACCAAGACCATGCAGGCCCTCGATGTCGAGCATGGCCCGGTAGCTCGGAAGCTCGGCGTAGATAGCCAGGATTTGTGCGATGAAGTCGCGTGCTGGTTGGGCGTCGTTGGTCACCCAGACCGGAAGCGAGCACACGATCGAAGGCTTGTCTCGGCCCGCTTTGTCGGCAGCATCGTTGAGCTTGGGTGCGATGTGTTGCTCGATGGTCTTGGGGCCAACGCACCACAGAATGGTGCCGTCGGTTCGAGAGCCCGCCAGGCGCAGCATCTGCTCGCCAAGAGCGGCGATCATGACCTTCGGCGTCGACTCTCCAAAGCGTGGAATGGCACCTTGGTAGCTCCAGAAGTGGCCGTCATGGTTGATCTGCTCGCCGGCCATAAGCGGAAGCAAGATGTCGAGATAGTCCATCATCTGGCGAACCGGACGTTCCCAAGTGAGCTTCCAGTACCCGGTCACCGATGGTTCGTGAGCCAGGCCAATACCGAGAATCAGACGTTCACCAACGGCAGCATGAGCTGTGAGAGCCTGGCCGGCGAGAACCTGCGGATGGGTCGGCCACGTGGGAATGACTGCGGTCCCAACTTCCATGGCTGAGCCGGTGTCGCCGTGCGCGGTCAGCACCGTCAACGAATCGACACCGCCGGTCTGAGCGAGCCAGTACGAGCCGAACCCGTCGGATTCGGCCGACGTCAAATCGGCCTTGAAGGCCGCGAGGTCGGGGTTGGCGAGCAGGCCTGAGCCATTGATTCCGATGCGCATGGTCTGACCCTAGGTGACCCGGCCGGGCCTAGAGTAAAGGGTTGCGTGTACGCCGGTGTGTAATCGACGTGGCCGCGATTTTGCCTCACCCCTCACCCCCCTCAAGGGCCCACGATGTCTGATTCTGATTCCGCGCGATCGCCGCGCTCCGACGCAACGCTTGCGAGCGATAGCGACTCAATGCGGCGTTCCGAAACGCAGCGCTCTGTGTTCAACCGAGCCGACTGGGTAACGCAACCGCGAGTCAACCTTATGTCGGGCCTGGTGGTCGCATTGGCGCTCATCCCCGAGGCGATCAGCTTCTCGATCATCGCCGGCGTCGATCCCAAAGTCGGGTTGTACGCGTCGTTCTCGATCGCGATCATCATCTCTCTGGCTGGAGGACGACCGGGCATGATCTCGGCGGCTACCGGCGCGATGGCGCTCGTGGTCGTGTCGCTCGTCGAGCAGTACGGACTCGGTCATCTGTTCGCTGCCACGATCCTTGCTGGTGCGATCCAGATCGTGTTCGGCCAGCTCGGTATTGGTTCACTCATGCGTTTTGTCCCGAGAACCGTGATGGTCGGATTCGTGAACGCGCTTGCGATTCTGATCTTTCTTGCTCAGGTTCCCCACATCATCTTGAGCGACGAACCAACCACCGATCAGCTACCAATGAACTTGCTGTTCATTGCCCTTGGATTGTTCGTGATCTATGGGCTTCCTCGACTCATCAAGGCGATCCCTTCTCCGCTCGTCGCGATTGCCGGGCTGACGATCGTGGCGCGAATCTTGGATCTGGACCTGCCAACGGTGGGTGACATGGGCGAACTTCCCGATGCGCTGCCGTGGGTCGCGCTGCCAGAGATCCCATGGAACTTCGACACGCTCAAGGTCATCTTCCCCTACTCACTCACGCTCGCTTTCGTTGGCCTGCTCGAATCGCTGCTCACTGCACAGTTGCTCGACGACTTGACCGACACCGGATCGAACAAGAATGTCGAAGCTCGCGGTCAGGGCATTGCCAATATCGCAACCGGCTTCCTTGGTGGCATGGCCGGCTGCGCAATGATTGGTCAATCGATGATCAACCACCAGTCCGGTGGACGCACCCGGTTGTCAACGCTCGCATCGGGCATCTTTCTGCTGATCTTGATTCTCGGCCTCGGCGATGTCGTCGCCGGTATTCCCATGGCTGCACTTGTCGCCGTAATGATCATGGTGTCGATCGGTACCTTTGACTGGCGCAGCATCAGCCCCGATGCAATCCGGTCCCTGCCCCGTACCGAAACCGCCGTGATGGTGCTGACGGTCGCGGTCGTGGTGATTACTCACAACCTGGCGTGGGGTGTCGGGGCCGGCATCTTGTTGTCAGCGGTGTTCTTCGTTCGTCACGTCTCACACGTCGTTCGCGTCACAAGCATTGTTGACAAAGACAATGCCGAGCGCCTGTACAGCGTGAGCGGTGAGTTGTTCTTTGCATCAACCAATGAGCTTGTCCACTCGTTCGATTACGACGCAGTGAAGATGTCACGAGTCGAGATCGATCTCACAAATGCTCGCATTTGGGACACGTCAGCCGTTGCCGCGCTCGATGCGGTGGTCGCCAAGTTCGCGGAACGCGACATCGAAGCGGTGCTGATTGGCCTGAACCGTCATGCCGAACGATTGCACAGCAAGGCGACTGGCAAGGTGTCTGCGGGTCACTGACCCTGGCAGGTCAGATAGCCATGCCCTTTGCGACTACCGGGGCGCAGATGCTTATCTCGGGGGCTGCGGCGAGCAGGCCGCCCATGGCTCCCATCGCGGCCTTCATTGCGTCGCCCTGACCATGTACCCCTAGGGCATCGCCGTCGGTGTACAACTCGAAGAACCAGTAGATGTTGTCGTCACCGCGATGGGCTGAGTAGATCTCGAGTCCAGCTTCTTCTTTGCTGGCTTCGATGAGGTTTGCGAGAGCCGTTTCGAGTTCGTCGGTCTTGCCTTCGGCAGCGGTGAGCTTGGCGATCAATGAGATTTTCGACATGCCCCAAACGCTAGTTCGCAGCACTCCCAACTCCGAATCGCAAACCGTGCCGGGCCAAAACCTTGCCGGCACCCCGGCGGGTTAGATACTCGTGCTTCCGTCGCCGGTCAGTTCGTTGTGGGCGCGCCCTGCGAGGGTCATAAGAATCGACTCGGCCGGACCGGCTGCCAGGTGACCAGATCCGAAGGACCAGTCGAGGTCGGTTGCAACGAACTGAAGCTCTGCCCGATGGGGAATGTTGCCGAGTTTCATGCCGTACTTGTCTGTCGTCACGAACTCGAGTGCGGTGCGAAGGACCTCGGCGTCGAGCTCGCCCGGTAGGTCGAGCGGACGCCGGATGTCCTGGGTATGGATCGCCACGTCGGCAACGGTGATCTTCTCGGCAAAGCCCGGCAACGGAGCGGGGCGAGTTGCGTTTGATCGGAGTGCGTCGACCAGTTCGGGAACACTGCGGGACTCAGCAACGACGACCCGGTCGTTCATCCGATCGAAGTTGAAGCCGGATCGGGCCAAGTTGACAAGCAGGCGCGCTGCGGTCATTTCGGCGATGAAGACGAGGTGGGACAGAACGTGTTTGACGGTCCATCCGTTGCACAGGGTTTGTGCATGGTGCTGATCAGCGCTCAGGGACTCGATGAGGTCGGCGAAGTCCTGGCGTGCTTGTGCCGCGAGGTTCCACTGTCGTTCCATGTCCGCCTATCCCAGACTCGGCCAGCCACCGAACAGTAGTCCACCAGTGTTCTTTCACGTCATTTCATTGCATTGGGGGTGCATTGCATTGGGCATCAACGGTCATTGGGCGTGCATTGCATTGGGCATCAACGGTCAAGCAGTCGAAAGGTGCCTTCTTGAGCGGTCGAGACGACATGTTGACCATCGCGGTCATACATCGCACCATGGACCATGCCCCGCCCGTCGCTCATGGTCGGGCTGTGCATGATGTAGCTGTGCCAATTGTCGAGGGTGACTGGGCGGTGGAACCACACGGTGTGGTTGACGGTTGCGCCGATCATTGCACCGTCGCTGGCATGAGGTTTCCAAGCCACCCCGAGCAGCGCGCGATCGCTGGCGAATCCGACGAGCGCCTGATGTATCAGTGGATCGTTCGGTGCTTGACCGACAGGTTTGAACCACACATCAAGCTCAGGTTGTGAGCCGTCTTGGCGTTCGGCAGAGACCCGGAACTCGATGGGTTCGTCAGCCCAATGCGGGTGACCGCGATGTTCTGCCCGATTCACGGTGTCCGCAAGGTCGACCAGCGGGAGCTGGTTTAGTTCCGCTCGGTCAGGTCCATCGATCCCGGAACTGAGCCCGACGTGCGCCTGGCTGATGATCGCATCATCTTGGCTCACGGTGACGAGTAACGACGCGTAGGTCCGTCCGGTGAAGACTCGCTCGATGTCGTAGGTAAGCGGCGAACTGGCTTGGCCGCCCCGAAGAAATACCTGCTGCACGCAGTGAATGGTGCGGTCCTCGACCGATCTTCCGGCAGCCACGATCGTTTGAGCAACAACGAGCCCACCGAAGAGACGGCCGGTGCCATTGAGCGCCCCGGCGCCGGCACTACCAATCCACTGGTCTTCGCTGGTGCCTGGAGATAGATCAAGTCGGCGGATCAGCCGATCGATCGGACCCGTCGCAGACGCATGGTCGGCGGGCGTCATGTTGGCCGAGACTATGTGGTCTTATCCGCTCCGAGCGCATCGGGGTGGGCAGTTTCCGCGACCGCAAGAGTGGTCAGCCCGATACGCCCATTTGCGAGGAGGTGGGTGATAAGCCCGTCAAGGTTCTCGGTGCCGCGGACTCCACCGGCCTTGAGTCGGCCACGCACCCGTTGCAACGTGTTGTCGACCGTCTTTTCAGACACGCTCCAAAGGTCGGCGACTTCGCCGTAGGTCAGAAGCTGATTCGAGGTACCCCGCAGACGCCCAAGAGCGAAGGTGGTCAAGTAGATCGCTTCTCGGTCGGTCAATGCGGTGCCCCATTCGACTGTCGCATCGCCTGACGCAATGATCGGAGCAGTCGATTCAGCAGGTGCATCGGCGCGGTACGTCAGTTGGTACGGGGTTGGCCCAGCGACGAATGAGATCGACCCGGACGGAAGCGGCAACGCGATCTGGGTCTGTGGCGGCAGCTCGATACGGGCACCGTTAGAACCAAAGACCACCAGCCGGGTTGCGGTGCCGCGGTTCGACAACCACCAGTGGCCATCGATCTCGATGAGTTCGCCGGTGATCCGGTGCATGAAGCGATTCGCTTCGTCGAGCGACAGATCGCCGGTACGGCCAAAGGTGAGTGAGCCAACTACTTCGCGCGCTGTGCCAGCAAAATCGATCCACAGTGTCACCACGCTGAAAGCGTAGATGGTGAAGCCCGTCTGTGGCGGGCGTGTAGGTGCGTTTCGGCGTCGCCACCGTGACGGATGTGCGAAACTGCGCCGATGGAGTCACAGCGTCTCGATACGAATCCGATCCACCTCGGACTGGGAGCATCGTCGGTTCCTCAGCCAGCCTTCACCGGCGACCCGGCCTGGTACGGGGGCTACGCCACTCGCCATGGTGATGACGGTGCCGAGGGTCGGCTTGTCGCCATGCATTCGTTCAGCGAATCGTGGGACAGCTGGGAGATGCACCCGGTAGGAAGCGAAGTGGTGCTCTGCACCGTGGGCGAGATCGAGTTGGTGCAGCAGTTCGACGACGGTGAGCGCATGACGACACTGCGGGCCGGCGAGTACGCGATCAACCCTGCGGGTGTGTGGCACACAGCGAATGCTGATCGCCCGTGCACGGTCGTGTTCATCACCGCAGGAGCCGGAACCGAGCACCGCCCTCGTTGAGCGGTGTCCCCCGTCGACTGGTTCGGCGTTGCGACGGCTACGGGAGCGCCTCGCGAAGCAGCTACTGGCCGGGCTCGTGACCTAGCCGGCGCATGATCTCTTCGACCACTCGCATGGGTGGGCGTTCGTCAGTGCCGACCTGTTCAAAATCTGCGTAGCCAGCCCGTCGCTGTTCCAGTAGCAACCGCACCTGTTCGCGAGGATTCGGACCAGCGAGCAGGGGCCGGCTGCTTCGGCGCCGCATGACCCGGTCCATGATGATGTCGAGTTCCGCGACGAGCGCGAATACCCGGCTGTCGACCGCCAGCAGTTCAGCGTTGTGCGAATCGAGCATGAACCCGCCACCGGTCGAGATCACGTAACCGGTGTCAGTTGCCAACTCGGCGGCGATTGAGCGTTCGATGCGACGAAATTCGTCTTCGCCAAGCTCGGCGAAAATGCGGGGAATCGGGCCGTGTCGCCGCTCGATCATGGTGTCGGTGTCGACGTGATTGAGGTCGAGCCGGTGCGCGAGCAGCCGCCCGACGGTTGATTTGCCGGTGCCCATGAACCCGGTCAACACAATGTTGCGTGGATCCTCAGGTGGCGCCATCGCAACACTTTACGTCAGACCGATAATCTGGCAGGACGCACCCGCCTGAACGAGGGTTACCAACACATGTCAAAGAGCACCGAAACCAAGAACTCAGGGCCCAAGACGTCGGCCCGTCAGACCCACAAAGAGAAGAAGGCGGCTGCTGCCGCGGCCGCACGTCGAGCCCAGTTGCAGTGGTATGGCGTTGGCGTAGCGGTACTCATTGCTATCGGCGCGGCGATCGTGCTGATCAGCGTCTTCACCGAAGGCGATTTGCCAACGGTCGGCGTTGACCCCAGGCGCTAACTGCGCTCTCACCGTCGTGTGAGGGGTCGAGACCGTCCCGGCACCACGACAACCCCGACTACGATTGGTCTATGCGCAAGATCGGCTTGTTGAACGGCCCGAACCTCAACATGCTTGGCACCCGTGAACCAGCGGTCTACGGCACTCGATCGCTTGATGACATCGTCAGTGAGCTTCGTTCCTACGCAGGCGAACGCGGAGCAGCTCTTCGCGACCATCAGTCGAACGTCGAAGGGCATCTGGTTGACGCCATCCAAGATGCGATGACCTGGGCTGACGGCATCGTGTTCAATCCCGGCGGTTACACACACACCAGCGTGGCTCTGCGCGATGCGATTGCCGGGTGTGGCATTCCCGTAGTCGAGACCCACATGTCGAACGTGCACGCCCGTGAGGACTTCCGCAGTCGCTCGCTTGTGAGCGGTGTCTGCATAGGCGTCGTGTGTGGCTTTGGGGCGAACAGCTACAAGATGGCGATTGACGGCCTCTTGGCTCACCTCGATGCCTGACTTTCGGCGATAACCTTCGGTAACACATCCATACGGGGAGCTCGATTTTCGGGCTGAGAGGACGACAACAAGTCGTCGACCCGCACACCTGACCTGGGTAATGCCAGCGGAGGAATCATGAGAATCACGACCCGTTTTTTCTATGCACTGTTTGCCGTGAGCCTGTGCGCTGCTGCGTGCAGTTCAGATGGTGGTGCCGATGCCGATGCTCGGACGAATGGTGACACCGCCGGCGAGGTTGTCCTTGCCGAGCCCGACGTGTCCGAAGCCGCCGATGCACCCAACCAGACGTTTGGCGACGCGACCGACTGTCCGACGCTCACGCTTGCCACGCACGACTCGTTCGCGTATAGCGATGGATTGTTCGAATCGTTCACCGAAGCAACGTGCATCGAGGTCGAACAGGTTGCTGCGGGCGATGCTGGCCAAATGGTCAGCGCAGCAATTCTGACCCAAGGCAATCCGACTGCCGACGTCATGTTTGGCGTGGACAACGCCTTTTTGCAGCGGGCACTTGACGCTGATTTGTTCAGCCGCCACCGTTCGCCGCTGCTTGACACGGTGGATAGTGCGCTGCAGCTTGACGATCAGAATCGGGTCACGCCGATCGACTTCGGCGACGTGTGTGTGAACTATTGGATCGACGCGCTCCCGGGCGATGCCCCAACGAGTCTTGATGACCTCATCGACCCGGTTAATGCCGACCAGTTCGTCACCGAAAACCCCGAGACGTCGTCACCAGGCTTTGCCTTCTTGTTAGCCACAATCGCCCGCTACGGCGACGGCTGGGAGGACTACTGGCAGGCGCTCGTCGACAACGGCGTGACAGTCACGGCCGGTTGGGAAGATGCCTACTACGGCGAGTTCGTCGCAGGCGGGGGCGAACGCTCAATGGTCACCTCGTACGCGTCGAGTCCACCGGCTGAAGTGTTGTTCGCGAATCCACCCGTTGACTCTCCGCCGACTGGCGTGTTGTTCGACAGCTGCTTCCGTCAGATTGAATTCGCCGGAGTGTTGACCGGAACCGAGCACCCACTTGCAGCTGGCGAACTGATCGACTTCATGCTGAGTGCCGAGTTTCAGCAGGACATCCCACTCAACATGTTCGTGTACCCGGCAAATGGTGACACGGAACTTCCCCAGACCTTCGTCGACTTCGGTGCGCTGGCCGACGAGCCACTCATCCTTGACCCGGCCGTGATCGAAGCGAACCGCGAGGCGTGGACCGACCGCTGGGTGGAAATCGTCCTCGGCTGACATGACGCATCGACCGGCCTCCGCTGGACCGGCCAGTGATCACACGGCGAGTGATCGACCGGCGAGTAACCGACCGGCCGGGACCCCGGCTGCGCGGGCTGTGCGGAACGGTCCTCGGCCGTCTTGGTCGATCGGCGCGCTTGGGCTCATGCCGGCGGTGTTTGTCGCTGTGTTGTTCATCTATCCGGTGGTCACGCTGCTTGCGCGGGGGCTCACGGTCGATGCCGGTCGTCTCGGCGAAGTCATCACGACCGGCAGGTTCCAGCGAGTCATGTGGTTCACCACGTGGCAGGCGCTTGCCTCAACCGCTCTGACTGCGGTTGTCGCCATGCCAATGACCTGGGCAGTCGCCAACCGACGCTTTGGCGGTCGTGGCCTGGTTCGGGTGCTGGTGACGATCCCATTCGTGCTGCCGACCGTGGTCGTCGCAGGAGCATTCACGGCGTTGGTCGATCGATTTGGACTCGATAGCGGTGCATTTCGCCTGCGGCACACCGTGTGGATCGTCTTGCTCGCACACGTGTTCTTTAACGTTGCAGTGGTTGTCCGAACCGTCGGGGGTCATTGGTCTCAACTACCCCGAGCGCCGGAGGAAGCTGCACGAGTCCTCGGCGCGGGGCAGTGGCAGGCCTTCCGTCACGCGACGTTGCCCCGGCTTGCTCCAGCGATTCTTTCGGCGTTGTCGATCGTCTTCCTGTTCACGTTCACGTCGTTTGCTGTTGTGCTCATCCTCGGCGGACCGCGGCGGGCGACGATCGAGACCGAGATCTACCGATGGGCGGTGACCCGTGGTGACATTGCGACCGCTGCGGCGTTGTCGGTCGTGCAAATCGCAGCCGTCGTCGCGTTAGTGCTCGCGAATATTGCGTTGACGCGGCGATTGGCTTCGGGCACCGGAACGCTTGACGATAGAGCCGTCGCGTGCACCACTGGGCGAGCCCGTGCCGCCGTGGCGACTGCTATTGGTGTGCCAGGCGTGTTGCTTGCCTTGCCGGTACTTGTGCTCGTCGAGCGATCCTTTCGTTCTGGCGGGAACTGGTCGGTTGCGAACTACAGCGGACTACGCGAACGAGTGCGGGTGCTCCCACTTTCGGCGGTCGATGCCGTCATCAACTCGCTGTTGTTTGGGGTGGTGGCCGCAGCGATCGCGATGATTGTTGGCGGACTCGGGTCGATCGTTGTCGTGCACGGCCGGCGGTCACTGTCGCGAGTGCTCGATGTTGCCCTGCTACTTCCGCTTGGGACATCAGCGGTCACCTTGGGCTTCGGCATCTTGATTTCGCTTGACCGGGGCATTCTTGACCTGCGCAGTTCCTGGTGGATCGTCCCGCTCACCCAGGCCTTGATCGGGGTTCCATTCGTCGTTCGCGCCGTGGTGCCGGTGCTGCGAGCAATCGATCCGGCGACTCGCGAAGCAGCGGCGACACTCGGAGCATCGCCCATGCGGGTTCGGCGCGAGATCGATCTTCGGGTCGGTGGACGGGCACTTGTGACCGGCACCGGGTTTGCATTTGCTATCAGCCTGGGAGAGTTCGGCGCCACGTCGTTTGTTGGGCGAGACCCGGACCATCTCACGGTCCCGTTGGCGATTGCCCGGCTACTCGGCACCCCAGGAGAACTCCTTCGTGGACAAGCGATGGCACTCGCGGTCATCCTTATGGTGGTGACAGCGATCGTGGTGCTTGCGGGTGAACGGTTGCAGCCTGGCGCAGGGTCGGTTCTGTGAGCACTGGTGACGGACTGGCGATCAACGAGGTCACGGTCCGATTTGGTGACACGGTCGCGGTTGATTCGGTGACGCTGTCGATTGCGACCGGAAGCATTTGTGCACTGGTCGGACCAAGCGGCTGCGGCAAGTCGACCCTGCTTCGAGCCGTGGCCGGGCTGGTCACGCCCACGTCGGGACAGATCCAATGGCAAGGAAACGACCTGACCGCAGTGGCGGTGCATCGTCGTGGAATCGGGCTGATGTTTCAACAACATGCGCTCTTCAGCCACCGAGACGTCGCTGCGAACGTCGGCTTCGGATTGCGTATGTCAGGTAGCGACCGCCGGGTCATCGACCAACGGGTGTCCGAGCTGTTGGCGATGGTTGGCTTGGCAGGTTTTGAAGCCCGCAGCATTGACACGTTGTCTGGCGGCGAGGCGCAACGAGTAGCGCTCGCCCGCACTCTGGCGCCGGAGCCTGCGCTTTTGCTGTTGGACGAGCCCCTGGCATCGTTGGATCGGGCCCGTCGAGGCGAACTCAACGCCGAGCTGGCACGGTTGCTGCGCGAGCTTGGTCAGACTGCGATCTATGTCTCGCACGATCAGGTCGAGGCCTTTGCCGTCGCCGACCAGGTTGGCGTCATGCATGCTGGCAAGCTTCTTCGGGTTGGTACCCCTGCTGAGGTGTGGGCCGACCCGCAGAGCGAAGTCGTCGCCCGATTCATCGGCCACGAGACCATCATCGAGGTTGCGGGTTGTCGGGTGGCGGTGCCGGCCAAGGCGGTGAAACTGATGCCGCGGGGCCCGGGTCTTGGCGTTGGATCTGAGACAAAGATTGACGTGGTTGTTCGTCAATCTGTGTTCGCCGGTGATCGCTTTGAGGTTCAGGTGGCGAGTGCGGACGGCATGACGTATCGCTGTTACTCCGATGACGACGTTGAGATCGGAACAGAATGTCTGGTGGTCATTGACCCTGCGGCATGTCCCCGACTCAACGACTGATCATCAACTGAACAGGTGGTCGACCATGTCGAGCACCGCTGTCAAGAGTGCCAGACGATTGTGAATGCGACGGCCCGTATGCGTGTGGGAAACGACCGATGGTGATGCAAGTGGTGTCTTCACGGTGGTTGTGACGTTCGGGTTTGCCATCTGGTTCCCGGCGCTGGATCTCAGCAGAGAATGTGACTACTGGGGCTGTTGTTGCTAGTGTGAATTACTGCAGCAGTGTCAAATGCTGCTTTTGGTGTTCAACCCATCGAGGCATTGTGAACCGCCGCGGAAACCTGCGTGTACGACCCAGAAACCGGCGTCGTCGCTTCAGCGCGCATGTCGCCACCTGCATCGCAATGGCTGTTCTTGTTGTGAGCGCGATGGCTGGCACCGCCCCTGACTCGGCAGCACAGAATGCGTCGAACACGTCAACTGTCGATGGCGAAGGTGCCGGTTCGTTCGAACTGGGATCAGACCTGGCGACCTTGCGACAACAACTTCCGGACGGATGGACGGTTGGACCCCGCGTCGCCATTCCGATCGGCGACCAGACCGTATTCGGCCACGTGATCCGCGATGGCGACAACGTCGCCCTGCTCACCGCGACGATCTTTGAGGTCGGCGATCGGCTTCACCTGTTTTTGATCAGCTCCGACCGATGGGCAACCCCAGAAGGCGTGACTGTCGGTTTGACGGTTTCGGATGTTGCGGCGGTCTACGGCACGGCCCGTACCGGTGCGGGAATCGACGACGACCGAATCTTTGTCACCTTTGACGACAACCCTGACCGCCGGGTCCGGTTTGTCGTTGGTACCCGCGGGCCGCTTGGTGAAAGGGTCATCGAAACAATGCGGCTGCAATGCGTGCCGGGCACCACGTGTCCCGGCGACCCAGGACAGAGTGCTCCAACAACGGCCTTGTCGAATCTTCTTCCGCCGCCATCAACGACTCGCGGCGGTGCCGACGACGTGCAGCCGTCCACTTCGGCACTTGCCACGACTGGCGACACGCACGCGCCGTACGCGCTGGTCTCAACGGTGCTGGTGACCACCGGCTTAGCTCTCGTTCGGATGTCGACACGTCGCACGCGCCGCACCGATGCCCTCGGGCCGAACTGGTCTGACTGACGGATCTGACGCGAGCTGATTCGCCTGCTCGGTGCTAGCGGTCGCGCAGCGGTTGCATGACTTGTTCGACGAACCGCGTGACGTGTTCAGGCGTTTCCGGGTTGCCGAAGTCCATCACGAAGTAGCTGACGCCAAGGTCGACCCGATGAGCCATTTCGTCGAACAAGGCCTCGGACTGCGTGTCGTCTTCGGGAAGTGCTCGTTCCAATGTCACGCATGCAGCGACGGCTTCGGGATCTCGCCCGGCGTCGCTCGCCGACTGACAGACGATGGCCAGTTTGCGCAGCCAGTCCTCGTCGGTCGCTGCGAAACCGTTCCAGATGTCGCCATGTCGCCCGGCGAGCGGCAGCCCAATCTGTTCCCCCGAGGCGCCAATACAGATCGGCGGAACGATTTCGGGCAGCGGCGGAGCGGAAGCACCGCTGATCGAGAAGTGCCGACCTTCAAACGACGGTTCATGCTCGGTCCACATCAGCTTGCAGATCTGCAACATCTCATCAAGTTGACCAAACCGGACCGACGGCTTGGGAAAGTCGTAGCCATACGCCCGGTATTCGTCGCCACGCCAGCCGGCCCCGATACCAAGGATGAACCGGTTATTGGACAGCACCTGAAGGGTCGACGCCATCTTGGCGGTCAACGCTGGCGGGCGGTAGCCATGGCCGAGCACGTGGTGGCAGAGCATGATGTCGGGGAACTTCGCAGCGAGCCACGTCAGGGTCGTCCACGCTTCCATAAACGGGTCGGTCTTGGCATCGAAGCCGTAGAAGTGGTCGGCGATCCATAGCGAGTCAAAATGAGGCAGAGCGGCCGGCAAAATGTGACGCTCCTGATGCATGACGATCGGCTTGTGATCGCTCCACTGGTTGCCGATCACCGGCGAAAGCCATCCGAACTTGAGGGGTTGCGACATGCCCTCGACACTACGGGGCGCTGTGGAGCCGGTACGGGCATCGGACAGCTTCTAGATTTGGGGCATGGAAGTATCAGCATTCCGCATCGACGCCACGAGCCAGGTCCCGGCCGGCGCTCATCTCGCCGCGGCTGTCGAGGTTGCAGAACGGTTGGTTGTTCCGGGGGCGTTCTTTACCGGAAGCGAACGGCGTGCCATGGCCATGCATGCGAGACGGGCACGAGGCCTGGTCACAGGTGGGACCGGGCCTGAACCACTCGTGGCCGAAACGGTCGAGCGCATCGCAGCACAGGCGTGGACGAGTCGCTCCGAGCACGTCGAGAACTGGGTCGCCGCCAGACGTTCGGCTGCGTCGTTTGTCGAAGTGGTCTCGGTGGTATCGGCTCTCTGCGCGATTGACTCATTCACGATCGCGCTCGACGGAACACTCATTGCGCTGCCACCTGCCCGAGCTGGATCACCGACCGGCGTTGTCGACCAACGATCTGAATTCGTCAACTGTTGGGTTCCTACCGTTGGCCCGGGTAGCGCCACGATGGCGTTAAGCGCGTTGCCAGACGAGATGGCGATCAACCGCCATATGCAGCATGGCTGGTATCTGAGCGATCACGCGATCTTTGACTTTCCAACGTCACCTGCTGGGGCGCTCTCACGCCAGCAGATCGAGCTTCTGGCCGCTCGGACGTCCGCGGTGAACGACTGCTTCTATTGACTCTTTGCCCATGCTTGGATGCTCCGTGAGAGCGCCACTGTCCAGAACGTCGATATCGATGTCATCGCAGTCGTCCGAGACGATGCAGATCCGCTGGTGCTGTTTGGGTGCGAATTGCGAGCCTTTGCTGACGCAATCGCGTTGCTCGATCCCGACGAACTCGCACTTGCGCGCGCGGAGCTCGTGGCGATCGCTGGCGATGACGTGGCAGCTCAAGCGGCTGCCGTATGTGGCTACTTTGCGGCGATGAATCGGCTGCTTGACGCCACAGGGGTGCCAATGGCTGCGGCGTTTGACATGTCCGCCGCGTTGGGTCTGACGACCCCAGACCACCTGCAAGCCACCGACGCATAAGGCGCCACGAGGCAACGGGGTCGAGTGCGTCAGGGTCGTCGGCGGATCCAGAACAAGAGCCCGACGCTGGCGACTGCGGCGAGAGCCGTTCCGGCCAGGGTGAGCGCCCGCGTGTTGGTGCCATGTGCGACGGTTCCGCTCACGGGCGGTGAAACAACGCCGGGCGAAGGCATTGGTGACAGATCGCTTTGGTCTGGTGCCTCGGCTGCGAGTTCGCTGACAGCGGTGGCGTTGGGTGATTCAGCGACGTTCGCCGGTTGGGCTGCGGTGGGTGCGGGTTCTGAGCCTGTCGAAGCGGGTTCAGGTGGCCCCGGGTCTTGCCGCAGATCTGCTGACGATCGTTGCGGTGGGGGACCGTCTTTGGGTGTCGGTGTCGGTGTTGGTGCCGGCGCTGGCGCCGTGGTGAACCAGGTCTGCACCGGTGCGGTGGCTTCACGTACACCCGCTGGTCGGTCGGCGACGCGATCGACGCGAGTGCCAAAGATCTCGCGGGTTCCCAGCGCCACGCTGAACCGTGCCGGAGCGGTCCCGAAAATGGTGACCTGATATCGACCACCCATAGCGGCAGGCGAGCGCAGATCAGCCAAGGTGATGTAACGGGTACCGCTGAACGGCTCGTCGAAGATCGTCCGTTGATCGGCTGAGACTCGCAAAACCGAACCGTCTGGACGAATGACTTCGAGCTCTGGCAGTTCTGCTGTGGGAAGAAGCGATTCGGGCTCCGCATCGGGGATTAGTAGCGACAGAGCCAGCGTGTCGCCGTCCTGTAAATCGAACTCGAATCCGCGAGTCGCTGCACTGTGCACGCTCCCGTAGATCGCGAACGAGATCGTGCCGTCAGGGAACAGAGGTCCACGGTCGGGGCTGTTCTGGGTTGGTGTCAAGATGACGGGGTCGTGGGCATGCGCGTGGGGCGTTCCTGCAAGCAGAACGAGGGCAACGACCAGTAGTCGTGAGAAACGGCGTATACGTGTCGATCGGATTGCGATGCGCCGACGTTACAACCGAGCGCATACGCGACGATGCCGAACACATTCGGGTCGTCCCCCCGAAGTGTCCGGCATCGTGAAACGAGGCAGTAGTGCCCAGGTTGGTCAGTCGATGTCGCTGATGTCGG
>CALDYC010000047.1 GCA_937941245.1 uncultured Acidimicrobiales bacterium
CGGGCGCTGATGTCGAATCCGCCGGAGTCGCCGACGCCGTTGAAGGGGAGGACAGCTAATGGAGCTCACTTCCACCTGGTACCTGGTGTTGGCCGCCATTTTGTTTGGCATCGGCGCCGTTGGACTGCTGGTTCGTCGTAACCCGCTGGTCATGTTCATGTGTGTCGAGCTCATGCTCAACGCCGTCAACCTCAGTTTCGTAACCTTTGGTCGCGAGCTCGGCGACATCGCTGGTGAGGTATCGGTGTTCTTCGTTCTGGTGGTTGCCGCCGCTGAGGTGGTGGTCGGTCTTGCGATCGTCGTCGCGATCATGCGACGACATGGATCAGCCACCGCTGATGACATTTCGGTTCTGAGAGGCTGAGATCATGCAGACTCTCGCTGAGCTCGTCTGGCTCGTACCGCTGTTTCCCCTGCTCGGATTCGTCACCTTGATGTTTGCTGGCCGTCGCCTTGGCGAGCCAGTCGCGGGTTGGCTGGCTACCGCGGCGATGGGATCATCGTTCGTTGCCGCTCTCGTCGTGTTCATTGGCTTGGTCGGTCTCGATGGCGATCAGCGCATCGTCGAGGTTCGCCTGTTCGACTGGGTGGTCTCTGGTGACCTGCATGTCGATTTTGGGCTGTTAGCCGATCCGTTGTCGGTCACGATGATCTTGTTCATCACCGGTGTGGCCACCCTGATTCATCTGTACTCGATCGGCTACATGCACGGCGATCCGAACTTCTCGAAGTTCTTCGTGTATCTCAACCTGTTCGCCTTCTCCATGCTCATGCTGGTACTCGGTGACAACTTGTTGCTGACATTCCTCGGCTGGGAAGGCGTCGGTGCCTGCTCGTATTTCCTGATCTCGTTCTGGCACACCGACACCGCCAACGCCAGCGCTGGCAAGAAGGCGTTTGTCACCAACCGTGTCGGCGACTTTGGGTTCATGCTGGCGACGTTCTTGGCGTTCTTTACGTTCGGAAGCATCAACTACGGCGACATGTTCTCTGGCGAGATCGGCCAGAGCACCGCTACGGCTATTGCCCTGCTGGTCTTTGTGGGAGCGGCCGGCAAGTCAGCTCAGTTCCCGTTGTATCTCTGGCTGCCCGACGCGATGGCCGGTCCGACTCCGGTGTCGGCCCTCATCCACGCCGCGACCATGGTGACGTCAGGCGTCTACCTGCTGTCGAGAATCAACCCCATCCTGGCGGCGTCCTATGACTGGGCACCGAGCCTGATCGCGTGGGTTGGGTTGTTCACGGCTCTGTTTGCAGCGACGATCGCGGTGGCTCAAGACGACATCAAAAAGGTGCTCGCGTATTCGACCGTCAGCCAGCTTGGCTTCATGGTCGTAGCTGTGGGGTCTGGCGTCTACGTCGCCGCGTTGTTCCACATGATTACCCACGCGTTCTTCAAGGCGCTGTTGTTCTTGGGGTCCGGTTCGGTGATCCATGGAATGAACAACGATCAGGACATGAAGCGCTATGGCGGGCTGGCCAAGTTCATGCCCGTCACCGCCATCACGTTCCTCGTCGGTTGGCTCGCTATTGCCGGTATTCCGCCGTTCTCGGGCTTCTGGTCGAAAGACGAGATCGTGGTCGCGGTCTGGGCGAACGACGATGTCTTCGCCAACAAGATTCTGTTCGTGCTGCTGCTGGTCGCCGCGTTGTTGACCGCGTTCTACATGACCCGTTTGGTGATCTTGACGTTCTTCGGCAAGCCACGCTGGCGTGATGAAGTATCTGGCCAAGCATGGATCGCGAGCGACGACCCGCTGCCCGAACGTCACCCCCACGAGTCGCCATGGCTGATGACGGTGCCGCTTGTTGCACTTGCCGGGCTAGCCCTTGTGGCCGGCGTCATCAATCTGCCGTTCTCGAAAGACCTCAAGTTCTTTGAACACTGGCTTGAGCCGTCCCTGCTCGGCAACGAATTCCACGGTTCGACGAGCGGCGGCACCAAGATCGTGCTCGCGGTGATTGCGACGCTGTGCGCCATCGTTGGTATCGGTGCCGCATTCGTGATGTACCTGCGTCGCCGCGACGGCGACAAGGCCGTCACCGGCCCCGATGCGCCGAAGGTGCTTGCCGATGGCTGGGGCTATGACCGAGCCGTCAGCGCGTTCATGGGCGGTCCCGGACGAGTCGGATTCGACAAGCTGGCGGACTTTGATGGCACCGTCGTGGACGGCGCGGTAAACAAGGTCGGCCAAATGGTGCGCTTCGATGGTCAGCTGTTGCGGCGCTTGCAAAGCGGGCTGGTCCGTAACTACGCGGTCTTTGTTGCCCTCGGCGCCGTTGCGCTCATGATCTACTTCCTTGGACGGGCATGATGCCGGTAGTTCTCGCCGCAGATGTCGGCTTCCCGTTGCTGCCAGCGCTGGTGGCATTGCCGATTATCGGCGCGTTACTGATCGCGATCGTTCCATCGGTGCGTCCCGACGCGGCGAAGGCGATCGCAATTCTGACGTCGATGGCCACCGCCGCTCTTGGCGTCTGGCTGCTCTGGCAGTTCGAGACGACGTCGGCCGCAGACTTTCAGTTCCCGTCCGAGCAGTCATGGATCGAATCAGCGGGCATTTCGTGGCTTGCTGGTGTTGATGGCATCTCGCTGTGGCTCGTCGTGCTGACCGTGTTGTTGTTCCCGCTGGCGATCATCGCCGTCGACCCGGGACACGATGAGAAGCCCTACTTTGCGTGGCTGCTCGTGCTCGAAGCGGGCTGCCTCGGTGTGTTCGTTGCGCTTGACCTGTTCATGTTCTTTGTGTTCTTCGAGATCGTGCTGGTCCCGATGTACTTCCTGATCGCCGGCTGGGGTCACGGCAACGCCAAATACGCGGCGATGAAGTTCTTCCTATACACCATGTTCGGCTCGGCGCTCATGCTGGTCGGCATGCTGAGCCTGGTGTTCTTGCACCGATCAGCATCAGGTGGAGATCTCACATTCAGCCTGATCGAGATCGCCGAAGCCCAGTCGCTGAGCACCAACGCAGCCCGTTGGATTTTCGCCACCTTCGCCCTGGCCTTTGCGGTCAAAGTCCCGATCTGGCCGCTGCACACCTGGCTACCCGATGCCCACACCGAAGCTCCTACGGCAGGATCGGTCATTTTGGCTGGTGTCATGCTCAAGCTCGGCACCTATGGGTTCTTGCGCTTTGGCTTGTATCTGTTCCCCGAGGCATCGACGTGGGCCGCACCGTTCTTCCTCACCCTTGGCGTTATCGGCATTATCTACGGCGCCATTGTCGCGACCATGCAGAAGGACCTCAAACGCCTGGTCGCGTACTCGTCGGTCGCGCACCTCGGTTTCATCGTCCTCGGTACGTTCGCGATGAACACCGAAGGCATTACCGGAGCGTTGTTGCAGATGGTCAATCACGGCATCTCAACAGGTGCCTTGTTCTTGCTTGTCGGTTGGCTCTATGAGCGTCGCCACACCCGCATGATCAGCGAGCTGGGCGGCTTGCAGAAGTCCGCTCCGGTGTTCGCTGCGTTCTTCACGGTCGTCATGTTGTCGTCGATTGGGCTTCCCGGACTGAACGGCTTCGTTGGCGAGTTCCTGATCCTTACCGGAACATTTGTGGCTCACCGCTGGTGGGCTGTCGCTGCGACAACTGGCGTAATCCTCGCGGCTCTCTACTTGCTGTGGGCCTATCAACGTGTCTTCCACGGCCCAGCCGAAGGTGAGAACGCCGAGATGGAAGACCTGCGGGTCAAAGAGATCGCCGTGTTGGTGCCGTTCGTGGCAGCCATTGTCTTCATGGGCATCTTCCCAAAGCCGGTGATCGAACGTATGGAACCTGCGGTCGATGCGCTTGTTGCACACATCGAGTTTCATGTTGATGACTTCGACGAACCAGTCACGCAGAATCGTGGCGGTAGCGGCTGGGCCGACGCCGAAGACGGTCATTCCAAAGACGGTGAGAACGATCACGGCGATTCCGATGATCACGGCGATTCCGATGATCCCGAGGACGATTCCCACGCAGGCGAAGAGGTCGATCACTGATGCGCGTCTTGCTGCAAACCTCGGTTGACATTCCCTCGATTGACTGGGGTGGCCTGTCGCCTCTGCTGATCATGGCCGGTGCGCCGTTGATCTTTCTCACGCTGTGGTCGCTGCTCGGCGACCGCCTGCCACGCCGAACGCCGTCACTCGTGACTGCACTCGTGGGCGTTGCAACCATCGTTGCTGCCGCCATCCAGTGGGGTCGCCTCGACGGCGATCTTCCGCAGGGCTTCTCAACCGTCGCCGGGGCCTATGGCGTCGACGGCTTCTCCATGCTGCTCACGTGCCTGATCGCCGTAGCAGTCACCTTGACGGCACTGTTCGCGCACGATTATCTCGAACGAGAAGCCATCTACAGCGCTGAATTCTTCGTGTTGCTGATGTTGTCGGCGAGCGGTGGCATGGTCATGGCCGGCGCCAACGATCTGATTGTGCTGTTTCTCGGCGTCGAAGTGCTGTCGATAGCGGTGTACATCCTGGCCGCCAGTCACGCCCGGCGCGTCGAGTCACAAGAAGCTGGCCTGAAATACTTCGTGCTCGGCGCCTTTGCCTCGGCGTTCCTGCTCTACGGCATTGCGCTGATGTATGGCGCAACCGGAAGCACCAACCTTGCCCACATCCGCGACGCGATTGGCGGGCTTGAAGATCGCGGACTGGCGTTTGGTGCCATGGCGCTTCTGCTGGTCGGGCTTGGTTTCAAAGTCGCGGCTGTGCCGTTCCATGCCTGGACCCCCGACGTGTACCACGGCTCGCCGAGCCCGGTCGTGTCGTTTATGGCCTCGGCCGTCAAAGTGGGCGGTTTCGCTGGTCTGCTGCGAGTGTTCAACGTCAGCCTCGGCGGTCTCGCCGACGACTGGACACCCATGCTGTTCGTGCTGGCGTGCTTATCAATGGTGCTTGGTGCAGTGGTCGGCATCGTGCAGGACAACGTCAAACGAATGCTGGCGTACTCATCGATCAGCCACGCCGGTTTCATCCTGGTCGGGGCCGAAGCTGCAACGAGCGACGGCATGTCAGCGGCGCTGTACTACCTCACCGCCTACACCTTTATCGCGATCGGAAGCTTCGCCGTTATCTCGGTCGTCTCTGGGCAAGGCGATGCTCGTACGTCAATCCGCGACTTTGACGGTCTTGCCAAGCGCAAGCCGGTACTGGCGCTTGGTTTCACCATCTTGTTGCTCGCGCAGGCCGGCGTACCGTTCACAACGGGTTTCCTTGGCAAGTTCTTCGTTATCGGCGCAGCGATCGAAACCAAGGCCTACCTGCTTGCCGTGGTGGCGATGTTGTCTGCAGTTGTCGGTGCGTTCCTGTATCTGCGCATCGTGTTGGCGATGTACGCGAATGATGGCGACGACCGTCCGGCTATCGACGTGCCATTCACCGCAGCCTTCACGATCGCTGTAACTGTGCTGTTCACGGTGTTCTTTGGTGTCTTCGCTGACCCGCTGGTCGATCTGGTCCGCGACGCTCTTCCCGTCATCGCCGCGGGCTAACTGGTCAGGTTGACCCTGCATCGAGCCCTCGTGTTCGCCGAGCCCACCCAGGTCCGCGCCGCCGACGTGATCTCGCCAAGGTGACAGCCAAAACGTGAATCCGCTTGATGACAGGCTGCGCCGCAAGGCCGCAGACCGCGGAGGAGCGCTGCCGTTTGAGGAGTTCGTCGAGGCTGCCTTGTATGACCCTCACGGAGGGTTCTACGCCGACCATGGCCGCGCCGGGCGACGAGACGGCGACTTCATCACGAGCGTCGAGTCAGGCCCGCTGTTCGGTGCAGTGCTCGCCGAATGGCTCGACGCGACATGGCGCGACTTGGGCCAGCCGGACCCATTCACAGTCGCCGAGGCGGGAGCCGGTGTCGGCACTTTGTACCGCACGGTGCGCCGAGCGAAGCCCGCGTGCTGGTCGACGTTGCGCTGGACGCTTATCGAACGCTCTGACGTGCTTCGAGCATGGCACGAGGAACTGCCCGGCGAGAACTGGGTGTCGGTGGCGGCCTTCGACGAGGCCCGTCATCACGTTGTGGTTGCGAACGAGCTGCTCGACAATCTGGCCTTCGGCGTCGCCGAGCTGACTGCGGACGGCTGGCATCTTTTCGATGTCGTCCCGCCGAATCAAAGCGATCTCAGATGGTCGTGGCATCTCTCAGATCGGGTCCCCACGCTCGATCTCGATGTTCTGGTGCCTGGTGCGCCAATAGGTGTGCAGGTGCCCGTGACCGGCCAGGCGACGGCCTGGGTCAGCGAGCGATTGGCGCGTGCTGACCGGCTGCTCGTGTTCGACTACGGCGAGATGACAGCCGATCTAGCAACGCGAGGCCGCCACGGGTGGTTGCGGACCTACCAGGGCCACACCCGCGGCAGTGATCCCCTTACCGATCCCGGCCGCTTCGATATCACAACGGATATTGCGATCGACCAGCTACCTGCGCCGCGTAAGGCCATTCGCCAGACCGACTGGCTTCACGAGAATGGCATGGAGACACTCGTCGAAGCAGCGCGAACAACGTGGGAGGAACGCCGAGTGATCGGTGACTTGCAGGCGATGTTTGCCCGCAGCGCGCTGACCGAGGCAGCGGCACTGTCGGACTCAGCATCGCTGGGTGCATTCTGGGTTCTCGAATGGTGACGATGTGGCTCGTGAGCACTGTGCAACCGCCGGTTTTCGTCGTGGCGGCGATCAACCGGCCACTGTGGCACATCAACGCCACAGTTTCAGCGCGAGAAGCTTTGGTTGGCCCGCCTTGCAGGGTTAGAGTCGGGCTCCGTGTCTGACTTCCTGCGTAGCTATCTCACAGTCGGCATTTTCGGCCTACTCGCCGTTGCTTTGGTGTCTGCCCTGCTCGGTATTTCCGCGCTCCTACGGCCGACTCGTCCGCAGCCGCAGAAGTACATCAATTACGAATCTGGCGTCGACCCAGTTGGAACCGGCTGGGGTCAGAGCAACGTTCGGTATTACATTTTCGCTCTGCTCTTCGTCATGTTCGATGTCGAGGCAGTGTTTATCTTCCCCTGGGCTACCCGTCTCGAGGCCTACGGCACGTTCGGCCTGGTCGAAATGGCGATATTCATCTTCATCTTGTTGCTCGGCCTGGTGTATGCGTGGCGTAAGGGAGTGCTCAGATGGATCTGAACAACTGCATCGAGAGGACCGCCTGATATGGGTCTCGTAGACAGTGGCAAACTGCCGAAGTCGCTCACGAAGTTGCTGAACATCAGCCGCAAGTACAGCCTGTGGGTCTACCAGTGGGGTCTGGCATGCTGCGCGCTCGAAATGGGTGCGGCGTTTGGTTCGCCTCGTTACGACGTCATGCGTCTCGGTGTGATTCCGTTTCCTGCCAGCCCCCGTCAAGCTGACCTCGTGGTGATCTCGGGAACGGTGACCGACAAAATGGTCCCGGCAATCTTGCGCCTATACGAACAAATGCCCGACCCGAAGTACGTCATTTCGATGGGTTCATGCGCCAACTGCGGCGGGCCGTATTGGGACAGCTACTCGGTGACGAAGGGCGTCGACCAGGTCATCCCTGTCGACGTCTACGTGCCTGGCTGTCCACCGCGGCCCGAAGCGCTTCTCGAGGGCATTGTCTTGTTGCAGGAAATGATCCACAACGAAGACCCAGCCGAGCGCTGGAAGGGTCAACCGATTGTCGTCGGCGGCGGTGATATCGCATGAGCACCGATACAACCGAACACACCGAAACGAATGACGAGGTCGAGATCGTCGAAACCGACACCGTGCGCGAAGCACTCGCAACCGCATTCGCTGACCATCTCGGCGACGGATGCATCGAGTCGCACATCACGCCGGGTTCCGACTTGTGGATACGCGTCGACCGCAGCTCGTGGGTCGACGCTGCTCGCTTTGCTTCTGGCCCCCTCGGTATGTCGTGGCTCGACTTCGTATCGGCCATCGACTGGATGCCATCGCCCTTCGGCCGCGAGATGGAAGCCGAACAGGACTGGGTTGTCCACGGCCGCGACGAACGCCAGCCAGCCGAACAAGTCACCGGATACGCCGGCGGCGACACCCGCTTCCAGATGCTGCTGCGGGTGTACTCGATCGACGAGCACATCGGCGTGACGATCAAAGCAGACCTACCCGACGATGACCTTTCGATTGACACGCTGCTCCCGGTCTTTGCCGGAGCTAACTGGCACGAGCGCGAAATCTGGGAAATGTTCGGCATTACCTTGACCGGCCACCCGGATCTTCGAGCGTTGTACCTGCCGAGTGGTTTCGAAGGAAACCCCATGCGCAAGGACTACCCGCTCGTTGCCCGTCGCGTGAAGCCATGGCCAGGCATTGTTGACGTCGAAGCCATGCCCGCAGCAGACGAGCCCGCAGCAGACGAGCCCGCAGCAGACGACACCACCGACGCAGACGACACCACCGACGCAGACGACACCACCGACGCAGGAGCTTCCGCATGACCGCCGAACTCACGCTTCCGGCCGATGCGCTGGCAAATCAGGACCTGGCGAATAACGCCCAGTTGCGCTACATCGCATCTCAGGCCGCGGACTCACGGATCAACGTAGAGCTCGAAACCGAGGGTATGACCCTCAACATTGGACCGCAGCACCCTGCCACCCACGGAACGCTGCGTATCGTCGCCAAGCTCGACGGCGAACAGGTGATCGAAGCCCAACCAATCATGGGCTACATGCACCGCGGCTACGAGAAGCTCACTGAGGTGCGCACGTATCCTCAGGTGACCACGCTGATCAACCGCATCGACTGGGTCGGCAGCTTCGCGAACGAAGTGCCATTCATTCTTGCGGCTGAAGAGCTCATGGACGTCGAGGCCCCGCCCCGAGCGCAATGGATTCGTACCGCGTTGTTCGAGATGGGTCGCATTGCCAACATCATGTTGTTCCTCGGAGACATGGCGGTGCAACTCGGCGGTATCACGGCGGTCTTCTATGCCTTCCGCGACCGCGAGTTCGTGCTTAACCAGATCGAGTCTGCAACCGGCGGTCGGTTCCACCCGAACTTCAACCGCATCGGTGGCATCAAGGATGATCTGCCTGCCGGATGGATCGAAGAGACAAAGTCCGCGATGGTCAAGGTCCGTGAGTTCTGCGACGAGATGGAAGATCTCGTCGTCGGGAACGAAATCTTCCAGAGCCGTTGCCGCGGCGTAGGCGTGATTCCCGCTGAACTTGCAAAGGAATACGGCCTAAGCGGCGCCAACCTGCGTGGCAGCGGCGTTGATTGGGACCTGCGGCGCGACGAACCGTCGCCGCTTGCCTGGAGCGAAATCGACTGGAAGGTCTGGACCCACCCTGACGGCGATTCGTTCAGCCGGTATTGGGTCCGCCTGCAAGAGACTCGCGAAGCATCGCTCATGGTCGAGAAGTTGCTCGACAACCTGCCCGCTGGCCCGATCATGGCCAAGGTGCCCCGCATCATCAAGGTGCCCGAGGGCGAATCGTACGTGCAGACCGAGAACCCACTCGGGGCAATGGGCTACTACGTCGTCAGTAAGGGTGAGCTGACACCGTTCCGGGTCAAAATCCGCACGGCGTCGTTCTCGAACATGTCAATCACGCCGTGGCTACTTGAGGGCGTATACGTGCCTGATATCGCCACGATTCTGGCTTCGCTGTACTTCATCCTCGGAGATATCGACCGCTGATGCTCACTCCGCTTGCACTCGAGTTTGCCTACTGGCAAGAGACCATCGTCAAGATCGTCATCGGTCTGGTTGCGGTTCTTTTGCCCACTGGCGCGCTCGTCTACATGTTCTTGTTCAAGATGATGAGCTTTATGCAGAGCCGGCTCGGTCCTATGGAGACCGGCCCACACGGCGCAATGCAGCTGCTCGCCGAGTTCGGCAAGTTCTTGCAGAAAGAAGACATCTTTCCGTCCAAGGCTGATCGATGGGTCTTCGCCGCCGCACCGTTTGTTGTACTGGTGTCGACCTTCATGCTCGTGCTGGTGCTTCCGGGTGGGCCGAGCGCCTACTTCACTGACCTGTCGACCGGTATCTATTTCGCGCTAGCCGTGTCGTCGGTGTCGGTCATCGGCACGCTCATGGCTGGCTGGGGATCCAACTCGAAGTACGCACTGCTTGGCGGCTTGCGTGCCGCCGGACAGCTGATCGCCTACGAGCTTCCACTCGTGCTCTCGGTAGTCGGTGTCGTCATCATGGCCGGCACCTTGAACCTGCGCGAGATCGTGCTGTCCCAGAGCGACTTCGGTATCTGGTTCATCATTCCGCAGTTCCTCGGCTTCTTGATCTATCTGATTGCAATCCAGGCTGAGCTGACCCAGCCGCCATTCGACATGCCTGTCGCTGAATCCGAACTGGTGACCGGTTACCTCACCGAATATTCCGGCCTGCGGTTTCTGCTCTTCTTCATCGCGGAGTTCGCGACCGCTGCCATCTTCTCGGCAATCGGCGCAACGCTCTTCCTTGGTGGTTGGACGATCCCGTTCGTTGACCCAACCGCCGAGTTCATGAACTACATCGGCCCGTTCGTGCTCGGTATCAAGATGATCGGCATTGCATTCCTCATCTTCTGGTTCCGGGTCACCTACCCACGCTTCCGCGAAGATCAGCTGCAGCGGCTTGCCTGGAAATTTCTCATTCCTCTTGCGCTCTTCAACATCGTGGTGACCGCAGTGTTCAAGGTGGTGTTCTGATGCCCAAGATGCCCGGCATGATTGTTGGTCTTGGTGTGACAGCCAAGACGTTCTTCAAGACGGTGTTTCCTGATGGACCGTTTTCGCCGCCATCACCATCGAAGGGTGCGCACACCGTCGCGTACCCCCACGTCAAAGAGGCGCCGCCTGACCGCGCCCGTGGCGTCATTGCATTGCACGACGAGAACTGCACGGCCTGCATGCTTTGCGCTCGCGAATGCCCAGATTGGTGCATCTACATCGAGGGTCACAAAGAGCTCGCTCCGCCTCGACGTGCCGGCGGTAAGCCCCGCCAGGCCAACAAGCTTGATCGTTTCGACATCGACTTCGCACTCTGCATGTACTGCGGTATCTGTGTCGATGTCTGCCCATTCGATGCATTGTTCTGGAGTCCAGAGTTCGAGTTCAGCGAACTCAAACTCGCGGATCTGCTACACGACAAGGAACGTCTGGGTGACTGGATGGAAACCGTCCCCGAGTTTGGTCCCTATGAAGCAGGCGCAGACCAGAAGGTCCGCAAGGTGCCGTCGACCTCATGACCACTGTGACCTTGATGACAACCGCGCTCGGCGCGGTCGTGGCGCAAAACGTCTTCTTCTACATGATCGCTGCGATCATGGTTTTCGCCGCGCTCCGAGTGGTGACCTCAGACAACATCGTGCACGCTGCTCTGTACCTGGTCGTGGTCCTCGCTGGCGTTGCCGCACAATTTGTGCTGCTTGGCGCAGAATTTCTCGGCGTCACCCAGGTGCTGGTGTACATCGGCGCGGTCGTAGTGCTGTTCCTGTTCGGCATCATGCTCACCCGAGCCAAGGTCGGTTCCGAAGCGAACCTCGATCATCAGAACCGCTGGCCGGCAATCCTCACCGCAGTCATGCTTTTGCTCGTCATGGCCTACGCGGTCATCGACTTCGCTGGCGATGAAGAGATTGAGGTGATCAACGCTTCGCCCACGTCGGTGCAGGAAGTATCCGATGCGATCTTTAGCACCTACATCGTGGCTTTCGAAGCGATCTCGGTCTTGTTGCTTGCCGCATTGATCGGCGCAATCGTCGTGGCTCGGAAGGAGTAGCACCATGTATCTGGTCCAGTTCCTGCTGCTGTCATCGGTGTTGTTCTGCATCGGCGTGTACGGCGTGCTGGTGCGTCGCAACGCTGTGCTTGTGCTGATGTCGATTGAGCTCATTCTCAATGCCGTCAACATCAATTTCGTGGCATTTGGCGCCTACAACCGTGAGCTTGGCGCCGCCATTCCGGGCGAAGTGTTCGCTCTGTTCATCATCGCTGTCGCCGCTGCCGAGGTTGGCGTCGGCCTGGCAATGGTGCTCACGATCTACCGCAACCGCAAGAGCATCGACATTCACGAAGTCGATCTTCTCAAGGGCTGATGTTGATGACTTCACTGCTAGCCGCTGAAGAGGCGTCAGCCGCCATTCAGGCCGGGGGCTTTTTCCTCGAGAACGTTTGGATCATTCCGGCCATCATGGCCACCTCGTTCGCGTGCATCTTGTTCTTCGGTAAACGCCTGCCCAAGGGCGGAAGCGAAATCGGCATCGCCGCCGTTCTGATCTGTTTCCTGTTGTCGCTCGTGACCGCTGGCCAATGGATCAGCGAAGTGAACCGCGCTGACAATTGCGTCGTTGCCCAACTCTCCGAAGACAAGTACATCTGTGCAGCGAGTGCCGATGGGGCAGGCGAATTCGCATCGGCAGTTGGATCGGCCGGCTCCGCGGTCGCTGCTGAGAATGACGTCCTGGTCGACGCGGAAGGCGACGAAGGTCCCGCCAAGGGCGCTGGTCTCAAGCCCGTCATATCGAACCGCACCTGGTGGTCCAACGGCGGTATCAACTTCACCGTCGGAACCATGGTCGACGGCCTGACGGTTGCGTTGCTCGTGGTCGTGTCTCTGGTGTCGACGTTGGTGCACATCTACAGCACCGACTATGTCGCCGGCGACCGGCGATTCACGCATTACTTCGCGTTCTTGTCGCTGTTCACCGCGGCAATGTTGTTCTTCGTCACCGCCGAGAACATTCTGCAGATGATTGTCGGATGGGAGCTGGTGGGTGTCTGCTCCTTTGCTCTGATTGGCCACTGGTGGGAAGACCAGTCCAACAGCGACGCCGCCCTCAAGGCCTTTCTCACCAACCGCGTCGGCGACATGGGTCTGCTGATCGGCATGATCATCTTGTTCTTCGCTTCGGGCGAGACCTGGTCGATTGTTGATATCAACAAGCTGGCGATCGAGCACACCACCAGCCATACGCTGTTGTTGATCGCATCGCTGTGTTTGCTCGCAGCTGTTATGTCTAAATCCGGCCAGTTCTTTTTGCATACCTGGCTGCCCGATGCCATGGCTGGTCCAACACCGGTATCGGCTCTGATTCACGCGGCAACCATGGTTGTGGCTGGCATCTATCTCGTGGCCCGCCTGTACGGCGTGTTCTTCGAGGGTTTGTCCATCGCCGGAAGCTCGCTGAATGCGCTTGCGCTCATCGGCGGAATCACGACGTTGGTCGGCGCGTCGCTGGCATTTGTGCAAGACGACATCAAGAAGGTGCTGGCGTATTCCACGATTAGCCAGCTCGGCTATATGGCGCTCGCTCTCGGCGTCGGTGCATGGACTGCAGCGATCTTCCACCTGTTCACCCACGCCTTCTTCAAAGCGTTGCTCTTCCTCGGCGCCGGTTCGGTCAGCCACTCGGTGCACAGCTTCAATATGAAGACGCATATGGGAGGCATGCGCAAGTTCATGCCGACCACCTACAAGACCTTCCTGATCGGTTCGATTGCCCTTGCCGGGCTGCCGCCTCTCGCCGGCTTCTGGTCTAAGGACGAGATCCTCGTCGGTACCGGCGGATGGGGATTCTTCGAAGGTAAGCCGCACAGCAACGGTGCCTACACCGTCATGTTGGTCATGGGCATGCTCACCGCAGCCATGACTGCTGCCTACATGACTCGAGTGATGTACCTGACGTTCTTCGGTGAGTTCCGGGGCGGGCACCATGATGATCACGACGATCACGGCCACGACGACGCTCACGCCCATCACGGCGACCCCCACGAATCTGGCCCTCGTATTCTTTGGCCGCTGCGCATCTTGGCGTTCCTCGCCGTGACCGTCGGCTTCTTGAACTTGCCGCCCGGATTTCTTGGGCTTCCCAAGGGCATCACCGAGCGCTTCGGTCACTACGTCGAACCGTCATCGGCAGCCAAGTACTTCCCGAAAATCAACCACGCTGACCCCAGCTGGTCGCTCGCGATCTTCTCGACGATCGTGGTATCGCTTGGCGTCGCCGCCGCCTACTTCTACTACTTCGTGCGGGTCAATCGTCAGAACCCGGCGGGTACCGAACTCGTCGGTGGGCCAACGTCACGGTTCGGTCTGCTTCGGGCAGGTCACACCATGCTCAAGAACAACTACTACCTCGACCACATCTACGACGGGGGTGCACCCGTTGGCGCCGCAGGCGCGACTGCGGTCGGTGCCCTGTTCGGTGTAGCAGCAGGCAGTGCGCTCGGCTTCTCGCTCGACAACGGACTCGATCAGTCATTTGTGCCATCGCTTATCTGGGGCATCGTGCTCGGTGGGTCGGTCTTTGCGATCGTGTCCACCGCATTACGGACTGGGGTCGGCGCCGCCACCTTCGTTAAGCGGCCGTTGGCGTGGGCAACGAACTGGACCCACGAAAACGTTCTCGACGCCGCCGTGGACCAGGTCGGAATCCGTTCCGTCCAAGCCGCCGAAGTTGTTTACACCCGCATCGATCAAGGTGTGATCGATGGCACCGTCAATGCCGCCGGAAGCGGCTCGTCCGGTATCGGCGGCGAGCTACGCCGCATGACCACCGGCAAAGTCCAGCAATACGCAACCGTCATGTTCGCAGGTGCAATTGTGCTTGCGGGCCTGCTGATCATCGTCATCTGAGGATTCTTCGACATGGAAGCATTTCTTGACGACTGGGGCTTGACCCTCGTCACATTCACACCACTCATCGGTGCGCTGGTCATGATGGCCGTCCCGAAAGAGAACGAGTCGTTCCACAAGATGGTTGCCCTTGGCACCACTTTGGTCGCCGCGTTCCTCGGAGCGCTCCTGCTGGTGAACTTCGACTTCGATGCGGCAGGTGAGCTGCAATACGTCGTCGACAAGTCCTGGATCGACGTGATCAACAGCCGGTACATCGTCGGTTTGGACGGCATATCGCTGCCGTTGCTGCTGCTGTCGCTCGGCGTGGTGCCCCTCTGCATGATCTATTCGTTCGGGCATTTCCCCGAGCCGCACAACCCGAAGACCTTTTTGTCACTGATTCTGGTCCTCGAAACGGGCATGCTCGGCTCGTTCATCGCTCAGGACCTGATCCTCTTCTTCGTGTTCTTCGAAGTTGTGTTGCTGCCGATGTTCTTCCTGATCGGTGTGTGGGGCGGCGACGACCGCCGCTACGCATCGCTGAAGTTCTTCCTGTACACGCTGTTCGGATCGGCTCTCATGCTGATCAGCTTCCTCGCGTTGTTCTTCCTGTCTGACGGCACGGTCGCCACCGAAGCAGCGCCAACGGTGAACACGTTTGACATGCGAGCGCTCTCTACCGGCGCTACATCGGTGATTGCCCGCGGCGCCCAGCTATGGATCTTCGGAGGCATGTTCATTGGCTTCGGCGTCAAGGTGCCGATGTTCCCGTTCCACACTTGGCTGCCCGATGCCCACACCCAGGCACCCACGGTGGGCTCGGTCATTCTGGCGGCGGTGCTTCTCAAACTCGGCACCTACGGATTCGTTCGTATCGCGATCCCATTCCTGCCCGAAGCCGCTGCCGCATGGGCTCCGGTGATTGGTCTGCTCGCAGTCATCGGAATCATCTACGGAGCGCTTGGCTGCCTTGCCCAAAGCGACATGAAGCGACTGATTGCATTCTCGTCGGTTGCCCATATGGGCTTTGTCATGCTCGGCATTTCGACGCTCACCGACTTCGGTATCAACGCCGCGGTCTTCGGTATGGTCTCGCACGGTCTGATCACCGGCATGTTGTTCTTTGTCGCCGGCTCGATGAAGGACCGCTACCACACGCTCGACATGACACGTCTTGGCGGTTTGTTGGTGCAGGCCCCCAAGATGGGTTGGATACTGGGCTTCGCCTCGATGGCGTCTCTTGGTCTTCCCGGTCTTGCGGGCTTCTGGGGCGAATTCCCGGCGATCCTTGCCGCCTACAATCCTGCCGAAATACTGTCGGCGAACGTCTGGCGGGCATACATGATCGTCGCTGCTCTCGGCACCGTGCTGGCAGCGGGCTACCTGCTGTGGATGTTGCAAAAGACCGCCTTTGGCACGCCGACCGAAGAGTTTGAACACGATCCGCACATCAACGACGTGAACCGCTTCGAATGGATTTCGTGGTCGCCGTTGCTCATACTCATCGTCGTCTTTGGCTTCTATCCGAACCTGATCTTTGATCTGACCGACCCGGCGGTTATCAAGTCGCTCCAGGTCGAAGGCCTTGGCGGCGCCGCTGGCGACTGTTTGAGCCTGGCTAAGGCCGCAGGCGAGCAGTGCTTCGCTGACCTGCGTGACGCAGTCGGCTCGGCAGCTGGTAACTGAACATGGTCTTGTTGACATTGCTCGCTTCGTGGGCTGCTCAGGCCGTCGAGGTCGTGCCATTCGATCGACCACCGATTGACTGGCATGCGCTTGCGCCTGAACTCACGCTGCTCGCGGTGGGTGCCCTCGTCACGCTTATCGACGTCGTATTCCTCGAACGCGGCCGGGCGATCTCGCCGGCGGTTGCTGGCGTTGGCCTGCTCGCAGTGCTCGTTCCGATCGTCACGCTCGCTGTCGACGGTGTTGCATCGAATCCGCGTGCGGCATTTGGAACCAGCGAGGTCTACATCGTCGACGGATACTCACTTGTTCTCAAAGCGTTGTTCATCATCATCGCCTATCTCGTGATCTTGATGTCGACGAACTACATCGCCGAAGGCGACTACTGGGAAAGCGAGTACTACGGGCTGCTGCTCTCGTCGGTGCTCGGCATGTTGGTTATGGCATCGGCCCGAGACCTCGTGACAGTCTTCGTGGCGCTCGAACTGTTGTCGATCCCGGCATACCTGCTCGCAACGTGGCGCAAACGCGACCTGCGAAGCAACGAGGCCGGTCTGAAGTACTACCTCAACGGTGTCTTCGCCAGCGCCCTCATGCTGTACGGCATGTCGCTGTTGTTTGGCGCCTCCGGCACCACGATCCTTGTCGAGATCAATGCCGCAATCGGCTCAACGGCTTCGTCGACCGCGCTCATCACGCTCGGCATCGTGCTTGTGATCGTCGGCTTCGGCTTCAAGGTGTCGGCTGTGCCGTTCCACCTGTGGGCACCAGACACCTACGAAGGTGCTCCAACGCCGATCACCGCGTTCCTGGCAGTCGCCGCTAAGGGTGCTGGGTTCGTGGCCCTGATGAACATGGTGTTCGTCGGCTTTTGGAGTCGCGCCGATGTCTACGCGCCGGCGCTGTGGGTGCTTGCAGCGCTGACGATGACGGTCGGCAATCTGACCGCATTGCGTCAGAACAACCTCATCCGACTGATGGCCTACTCGGGTGTTGCCCAGGCGGGTTTCATGCTTGCTGCGCTCGCCGTCGCCGGACAAAGCACAGATGTAGCCCAGCGTTCGGCCTCGGCCATCGTTACCTACCTGATCATCTACGCCGCGATGAACCTCGGAGCGTTCACGATCATTCTTGCGGTCTCGCGCCGCACCGGCAGTGCCGACATCGCGAGCTTCGATGGATTGTTCCAGTGGGCCCCTGCAATGGCGGTCGCGATGACGTTGTTCCTGGCATCGCTGGCTGGTATTCCGCCGCTGGGTGGCTGGTACGCGAAGTTCTCGGTCTTTACCGCACTCATCGAGGGCGATGTTTGGTGGGCATACGTGCTCGCAGGGCTCGCCGCAATCAACACGGTGATCGCATTCGGTTACTACGGCAAATTGGCGTCGCGGATGTGGTTCGAAGCTGCACCCACGGCGTTCGAGACGAACCGCCTGAAGATTCCGTTCGCACTGCAAGCCGCACTCGGCATAACGCTCATCGCAACCGTGGCGTTCGGTGTGTATCCAGAGATGGTGACGCATTTCAGCGACGTCGACGTGCCAGCAGCGCTCACTGCAGCACCCTGATTCATCGGCTCATCGTGCATCTGGGACGTCGTCTTCGACGTCCACAAAACGAGTACGGGTGCCGCTGCGTAGGCAGCGACACCCGTTCTGCGGTGTGATGTGATCAGCGGGTCTTGAGTAGATCCCGGATCTCAGCAAGCAATGCCTGGTCTGGCGTCTCGGCCAATGTGGTGCGAGCACCCGCCTTGGCGATCGACTTGACCAGCATGAACACGACAAACGCGAGGATCAAGAAGCTGATCAGCGCGGTAAGGAATGCGCCGAACGGTATGCCGCCGGGGTTCCACGCGTCGAAGTTGACGTCTAGGCCACCGACCTTGCCGATGATCGACAAGATCACGTTCACGACGGCGTCGACAAGTGGCTGAAAGGCCAGTGCGAGCACCAGGCCGACAGCGATGGGAATGACGTTGAACTTTTCGAGGAACTCGCGAAATTCAGCGAACATGGGGATCTCCTTCATTGGGATTAGGTCCAAATATGTGACGTTTCAGGACCACGATTTGTCGCGTTAGCCCTCCGGGTTAGAGTTCGTAAGACACGAACCAGGGGGCCATCGTGAGCGACGCAACCATCGAGGTATACGAGACTGAAGACCGGCGGTTTCCGCCGTCGGCAGAGTTCATTTCGCAAGCACAAGCCGCCGACCGGTCGCTCTATGACGAGGCCGAAGCGGACTTTGAGGGCTTCTGGGCTCGCCAGGCCCGCGAGCTTGTTAGCTGGTATGACGATTTCGATGAGGTCCTCGATTGGAAGCTGCCGTATGCCACGTGGTTCGGCGGCGGCACCCTCAACATGAGCTACAACTGCCTTGACCGTCACGTCGAAGCCGGACGAGGTGACAAGGTCGCCTATTTCTGGGAAGGCGAACCCGGCGATACCCGAACGTTCACGTATGCGGAACTACTCGATGAAGTATCGAAGTTCGCCAATGCCCTCAAAGGACTCGGCCTGAACAAGGGAGACCGGCTCGCCATCTACATGCCGATGATCCCGGAGCTTCCGATCGCCATGCTTGCCTGCACCCGGATCGGGGTGGCCCACTCAGTGATCTTCGGCGGCTTTTCGCCCGATGCGATCGTCGACCGCTGCGACGATGCCGAAGCGCGCATGATCATTACTGCCGACGCGGGGTACCGGCGGGGAGCGCCGTCAGCCCTGAAGGTCAACGTCGACGCCGCACTCGACAGTGGAGCGCCGTCGGTCGAGAATGTCATTGTCGTGAACCGTTGCGACACCGAGGTGGCAATGACCCAAGGTCGTGACCACTGGTGGCATGACCTGATGGCCGATGCGTCGACCGATTGCGAACCCGAACAGCTCGACAGTGAACACCTGCTTTACCTGCTCTACACGTCGGGTACGACTGCCAAGCCCAAGGGCATCATGCATACGACCGGTGGCTATCTCACCCAGGTGGCGTTCACCCACAAGTATGTCTTTGACCTCAAGGCCGACACCGACGTGTACTGGTGTGCCGCCGACATCGGTTGGGTCACAGGCCATAGCTATATCGTCTACGGCCCGTTGGCGAACGGGTGCACGTCGGTCATGTACGAGGGCACCCCTGACACTCCCAGGCTCGACGATCGCAACGGTGACGACCGGGCGGGCTGGTCGAAGAATCGCCTCTGGGACATCATCGAGCGCTACGGCGTGACCCAGCTGTATACCGCGCCGACTGCGATCCGAACATTCATGAAATGGGGCGTGCAGGAGGTCGAAGATCACGACCTGAGTTCGTTGCGGGTTCTCGGCACCGTTGGTGAACCAATCAACCCCGAAGCGTGGATGTGGTATCACGAACACATTGGTGGAAGCAGCCGGCCCATCGTCGACACCTGGTGGCAGACCGAGACCGGCGGGCACATGATCACTCCCATGCCGGGTGTCACGACCACCAAACCAGGCTCGGCATGCCACGCGATCCCGGGTGTGACCGCTGAGCTGGTTGACGATGACGGCAATCTCGTCACCGAAGGTGGTGGCTATCTCACCATCTCTAAGCCATGGCCGTCGATGCTGCGAGGTATCTGGGGAGATCCGGAACGTTTCGTTGATACGTACTGGTCTCGATTCCCCGGGCGATATTTCGCGGGTGACGGTGCCCGCCTTGACCCCGATGGCTATCTCTGGCTACTCGGCCGGGTCGATGACGTAATGAATGTCAGCGGACACCGCATCTCGACGGCCGAGATCGAATCGGGTCTGGTCGATCACCCGTCGGTCGCCGAGGCAGCGGTGGTCGGAGCAAACGACGACACAACGGGACAAGCGATCGTCGGCTATGTGATTCTGCGTGGCGGCAACGAGCCGACACTCGAGCTGGGTGAGCAGATCCGTCAACATGTCGCCACTCGGCTGGGCGCCATCGCCCGGCCCAAGGCCGTCTTCATCGTCCCGGACCTGCCAAAGACCCGCAGCGGCAAAATCATGAGGCGGTTGCTGCGTGATGTCGCCGAAGGGCGAGATCTTGGCGATACGACGACTTTGGCCGATGCCTCGGTCGTTGACGAGATCCGCACCCGCGCTGAAGACGGAGACGAAGACTGACTTCACGAAAGATCGCTGATGGGTGGCCCGAGAACTGGGACTGGTGCGATGGGTCGCGTCAAGCCGGAAGCTGTGTCCTCGTTGATGTAGACGGCGTGATTGCGAACGGGTGGCACCGACAACATTTCTTGCAGAACGGCCGGCGCGACTGGGACGGCTTTTTCGGGGCTGCAGGCGAAGACACGCCGATCGGTGGGTCGGTCGCGTTGTTGGCCCATCTCGATCCCGGCACGGTGGTGGTTCTGCTTACCGCTCGGCCCCATTCGCTGCGTGAGACCACCCTGATGTGGGTTGCTGCTCAGGGCTACCGGTGGGACCTACTCATCATGCGCGGCACTGCCGACGCCCACCTGTCGTCGCCAGCATTCAAACAGAAGTCGGTTGTCGAGTTGCGTAACCGGGGCTACGAGCCCGGGCTTGCGTTCGATGATGACCAACGCAATGTCGACATGTTCCGGGCAGAAGGCATACCCACGGTGTATGTGCATTCGGGGTACTACGAAGCCTGAGTGCACCAAACTCTGGAATGTGCTGAGTCTCGACCCGTCAAGGCAGGTCGTCTGGGAACAAGCTGGGCCGCGTTACGGTTTGACCGATACGGAGGTTCCCCCACATGGCCAATTCGTTTAAAACATTCATGCTCCTCGCTGCTCTCGGCGGCCTCGCAATGGCGATCGGAGGTGGCATCGGCGGCCGATCCGGCATGAGCTTCGGATTGATGATCGGTTTGGCGATGGCTGCCGGTTCGTATTGGTTTTCTGATCGCCTTGCCATCAAGAGCGCCCGAGCGGTGCCAGCCGACCCGCAGCAGTATCCCGAATACTTCGCCATCATGGAAGACCTCACGCGGCGGGCAGACATGCCAATGCCCAAGCTGTACGTCACGCCGAACCGTCAACCGAATGCGTTCGCAACCGGCCGCAACCCGAACAATGCTGCTGTGGCGGTGACGGTCGGATTGATGGACATTATGAGTTGGGACGAAGTGCGTGGAGTGCTCGCCCACGAGCTCGCGCACATCGAGAATCGTGACATCCTGATCGGCTCGGTTGCTGCCGCGATAGCAATGGCTGTCACGTGGGCAGCGCGGATGGCGATGTGGAGCGGCATGCGCGGTCGCAACAGAAACTCGAACCCGCTCGTGATGATTGCCACCATCGTTCTTGCGCCAGTCGCTGCGTCGTTCATCAAGTCCGCGATCAGCCGAACACGCGAGTACAAGGCCGATGCCAGCGCAGCAGCACTTATGGGTGACGCAGAGCCGCTCGCACGGGCGCTTGAAAAGCTCGGCATGGCTTCAGGCCGGATACCTGCAGACGGTGTGCAACCCGAACAGGCCTCGCATTACATCGTCAATCCACTTGGTGATGGAGCCACGCAGTCGAACTTCGGTGGCATGAGCCGTCGAGGTGGCATGGGTGGCATGGGTGGGCTCGGCAACCTGGGCCGCATGTTCACCACCCACCCGCCCCTCGAAGATCGAGTCCGGGCGCTGCGCGAGAGCGAGTTCGGAAGCGACCAGCCGACACTCTCAAACTAAACGCAACGGGCAACCCGGCGAAGCGGCCCTCACCCTGGGTGCTCGGTTGAGCAGATCACCCGAACTGATCACCCCACGGCGAACGGCGCCGTCGGCGCGTGAGTTCAATCTCGGAAGTTGCCGAACTGCAAAGGAATGTCGAAGTCGTTGTTCTTCAGTTCGGTGATGACCCCTTGCAGATCGTCACGTTTCTTGCCCTGTACGCGAAGTTGTTCCCCCTGCGTTGAGCTCGACACGCCCTTCAACCCGAGTGCCTTAATGAACTTGTTGAGCTCCTTGGCTTTGTCGCTCGAAATGCCGGCGGTGAGCATGACCTTTTGCCGAGATCGGCCACCTGACGCATCTTCGGGGTCTTCGTAGCTCAATGCTTTAAGCGATACGTTTCGGCGAACCATCTTCTCTTCGAGCACCTGACGCAATGCAGCGACACGGTCTTCGCTCGCTGATTCAAGGGTGATTGATTCGTCGACTAGCTCGATAGACGAGTTTGTGCCCTTGAAATCGAAACGGTTGATGATCTCGCGGGTGGCCTGGTCGACAGCGTTGCGAACTTCCTGCATGTCGACTTCAGATGTCACGTCAAATGTGGGCATGGGAAACCTCCGGATCGAGTCGAAGAAAACCTAGTCGCCAGCGATGTGAAATCGGGTGGGGGACAAACATGGTCGAAGATAAGGTGCAGGCTTCACCAGGGTCGGTGCCCGAGTGGCCAAAGGGAACGGGCTGTAAACCCGTCGGCATTGCCTTCGGAGGTTCAAATCCTCCTCGGCCCACAGTGATCAGAAGCCAGGCCATGTGGCCTGGCTTCTGCATTTTTAGGTTCGCGGCAAATCGCGTCGCCGAAATGTGGGGGTCGGCGTGACCAGCCATGGGCGTGACCAGCCGTGGTGGCGAACCGGCTGCTGACTAGGCGCTAAGTGCCATCGCCGCGTACATTGCGACACCCTTTGCCATTGCCGGTTCGTGGATCGTCATGAAGTTCGAATGATTCGGGGCTGCATCGGTGAACTCGACACCCGGCTCGCACACACCGAGAAACGCCATCGAGCCAGGAACATGGTTGAGGACATAGCTGAAGTCTTCCGCGCCCATGACTGGATCGGGCATGGTGTGGAAGCTGCCCTCGCCGAACACGGCACGAGCCGTCTCACCAGATCGCTGGACCTCATCGGCATTGTTCACCGTGACCGGGTAGCCCTTGATGACGCGTGCCTCGCAGCTGCAACCGTGCGCTGCGGCGGTGTGGGTTGCGACCTCGTGCACCTTGTCGTGCAGCTTGGCTCGGACATCCTCGTTCAAGGTGCGAATAGTGCCTTCCATGAACGCGGTCTCAGGAATGATGTTGTTCGTGGTGCCAGCCGCGAGGTGGGCAACGGTCAGCACGGCGGCGTCGGTCGCAGCGGTGGTTCGTCCGACCATTGCGTGCAGGCTGAGCACGGTCGCCGCTGCAGCCGGAATGGGGTCGATACAACCTGATGGCATCGAGGCATGGCCACCTGCGCCGCGAACCGTGATACGGAACTCGTCGGCGCTGGCCATCAGCGGACCCGGTCGGCTAAAGAACAACCCACTCGGAATCTGGCTGAAGACGTGAATCGCAAACGCTCGATCGACACCGTCCAGAACCCCTTCGTCAATCATGTGCTGTGCGCCATGGAAGCCCTCTTCGCCGGGTTGGAACATGAATCGAACCTTGCCGGTCAACTCGCTTCGGTTCTCACTGAGCAACCGAGCGGCGCTCGCCAACATCGACACATGGGCATCGTGGCCACATGCATGCATGTGCTGCTCGCGATCCGACTTCCAGGCCACGTCGAGGTCTTCCTGCAACGGAAGCGCATCCATGTCGCCGCGCAACAGCACCGTAGGCCCGGGTCTGCCGGTGTCTAAATCGGCGGTCACCGATGTCGACGTTTTCCCGAGTGAAATGTCAAGCCCTAGCCCCGTCAACGATTCGAGAATCTTGGCCTGCGTGTCGGGCAAATCGAGGCCCAGCTCGGGCTCCTGGTGGATTGCTCGTCGCAGTTCGACGGTTTGTGGCTGCAACCCTTCGGCAGCGGTCATCAGGTCGGGGCCGGCAGACGGGTGCAAGGCGATAGACGGGGGAGTGGAAGAGGTCATATGCCATGTTGGCACGTTGCAAGAATCAGAGCATGAGTTGCATTTCGGTGAGGTCGAGCCACCTCCCGAATTTGCGTCCGATCTCGCGTTCAACCCCCACAACCCTGAAGCCGGCTGCCTGGTGAAGAGCAACAGATCCCGCGTTTGACCCGGCGATGCGGGCAATCACCGAGTGAAAGCCGTGTAGACGCGCACGCACAATCAGCTCGGCGAGCACATCGCGGCCGACACCTTGACGTTGGTGCTCGGCCGCTACATAGACCGAATTCTCGACCGTGGTTCGGTAGGCGGCCCGCTGCTTAAACGCCGACAGCGAACCGAAGCCAGCGAGGTGGCCATCGATTTCAGCAACCAACACCACATGTCCGCCGCTGCGCTCGGTCAGCCACCGCTGCTGTTGATCGAGCGAGCGAGGCTCGACATCGAAGGTTGCCGAACCGTGGAGAACCTCGTGGTTGTAGATGTCGAGAATCGCCGCAGCGTCAGTAAGTCGTGCGTCTCGAATGGCAATCGTCATGAGGGCTTCGTTCGTTGCTGGATCTGATCGTGGGGACTTGCTCGGCGAGGTTGGCCACTGCCACGAATCATGGCATGATTGTCCGCCTTGCTCCCTTAGCTCAGTCGGTAGAGCGCTTCCATGGTAAGGAAGAGGTCAAGAGTTCAATTCTCTTAGGGAGCTCCAATCAACACTCGGCACATGCTTCGATTCGTCGGGGGCCCAGTGACGATTCTGGCGCCGTAGCTCAGTTGGTGAGAGCGCTCGACTCATAATCGAGAGGTCGACAGTTCAAATCTGTCCGGCGCTACAACGTGGTTTCTATGCGGGTGTTGCGCCCGCAGTCGCGCGGGCCCAATGAGGTGTGCCAACCGAACCGCACACGGCGTTCTGGTCCGCTCCACAGCGCAACGAGTCGTTGTGGCCGAACTCTTCATGGTGTCTGCCCGGCCTAGGCTGACGGGGTGGAGGACGAGCTGCGCGATCTGATCGCAAGGGCCAAGGCCGGCGATCGTGCAGCCTTCGACGACCTCGTCCGTGCCACCTATTCGCGTGTGCACGGACTGGCGCTGCGCCTGACCGGCAACGAACACGACGCCGACGATGTCGTGCAGGACACCTACGTGCGGGCCTATCGCGGGCTGCGCAAGTTCCGGGGCGATGCTCGCTTCTCGACATGGCTGCACCGGATTACCGCGAACAGTGCATCGACACTGATGGGACGCCGCCAGCGGCATCGCCACGACGACATCGACGCGGTGATCGACCTTGCAGACCGGCGCGAAGCCAACGATCCTGAGTATCTGCTGCAAAACGATGCCGTTGGGGTTCGGCTTCGGCGTGCCCTCGAGAATCTGCCTGAGCGACTGCGCAATGTCGTTGTGCTGCGTGATATTCACGGATTGAGTCACCGCGAGATCGCCGAGCGCCTCGACATAAGCGAAGCCGCCGCCAAGGTGCGGTTGCACCGGGCGCGGCGTCGGCTGCGCGACGGGCTGACAACGCTGAGGCCGCCAACTCGCGCGGTGGTGACCGCTCCCGGCGACGACTGCGATGGGCTGCCGGCCGATTCGACCGACGCGATTGTGCTTCCTCTTGGACCAGACGTCGAACTCGGCACATCGGCCCCCGACGATCTTGGCCGCACCGCCAGCTGAGTATCCCGGCTGAACCAGTTGAGCCGCCGAACCCCCATCTGCTTGGTGGCTAGGCTGCTTGGGTGACACAGCTTCGGGATCACACGATCCTCATTGGCCCGGGAAAAACCAGTCGACGTGAAGGCGGCGGCGCAGAGAGCGTCGTCGACCAGGCACACCGCTTTGGCGTGAATGTCGACGAGATCACCGAACTTCGCGTGGTCCATCTGCGAGGTGCTTTGACCGATGCCGAACTCGTCACGCTCACTGACCGGCTGCTGGTCAACCCAATCGGTGAATGGGCGATCCCGCTCGCTGACCACGACCCGAAAGGGCTGGTTATCGAAACCGGGTTGCGGCCGGGTGTAACGGACCGCGAAGGTGCCGAACTGGTCCGAGGCGCAGCCGAACTTGGTATTGATCTTGAGGCAGCCACCATCGCCCGCCGGTGGGTCGTCGATGCCGCTATAGATCAAGCGCAGGCTGAAACGTTGGCCCGTCGCGTGCTCCACAATGATGTCATCGAACGCTGGACTCTCGGTGCGCTCGCGGCGGCGTTCACCGACCCGGGTGCACAAAGCCCCGCAACAACGCTGATAGGCGTTCGGGATCTCGACGATTCGGGGTTAGCCGAGATCAATGCACGCCGACGGCTCGGCCTGGACCCCGAAGAGATGATCGTCATCCGGGATCACTTCGCCAGCGAAGAGCGTGACCCAACCGACGCCGAACTCGAGACACTCGCTCAGACCTGGAGCGAGCATTGCGCACACAAGACATTCCGGGCACACATCACGCTCGAACACCTGGACGGAAGCATCGACACCATCGACGGTCTCATGGGCAGCCTGCTGCGCAAATCCACCGACGAAATCAACGCACCGTGGGTCCACAGCGCGTTTGTCGACAACGCTGGCATCGTTGCGTTCGAGCCCGGATGGGATATTGCCCTCAAGGCCGAAACGCACAATCACCCCTCGGCCCTCGAACCATTTGGCGGATCCAATACGGGCGTCGGTGGAGTCGTGCGCGACATCCTTGGCGTCTCGGCCAAGCCGGTAGCGATCACCGACATCTTGTGCTTCGGTCCGCAGGACACCGACCCCGCCGACTTGCCAGCGGGTGTGCTTCACCCACAACGCATTCGTGATGGCGTTATCGCCGGTGTTGGTGACTACGGCAACAAGATCGGTGTGCCAAACATCGCCGGCGCGATCGTGCACGACCCGTCGTACACAACAACGCCGCTGGTCTTCGCTGGCTGCTTTGGTCTGCTTCCTGAGGGGGCGAATCCAACCGCAGCCCAACCCGGGGACGCCATTGTCGTGCTCGGCGGAGCGGTCGGCCGAGACGGCGTCGGCGGTGCCACGTTCTCATCTCAGACGATGGGTGTTGAGACCGCTGAAATCGCCGGCTCATCGGTACAGATTGGTGACCCCATTGTCGAAAAGGGGTTGATCGACGTCGTGCTCGAAGCCCGTGATCGTCAGATGTATACCGCGATCACCGATTGCGGCGCTGGCGGGTTGTCCTCGGCGGTGGGCGAGATGGCCGAAGAGCTCGGTGCCCGAGTCGACCTGCAGGCCGTTCCACGTAAGTACCCCGGGCTTGCACCGTGGGAAGTGTGGCTATCCGAAGCCCAGGAACGCATGGTCGTCGCCACTCCCGACCCCGCGCCATTGCTGGCTCTCGCCGAGCGGTGGTCGGTCGGAGCATCGGTGATTGGTGAGTTCACCGGAGACGCCAGACTCGTCGTCGTCGATGGTGAAGAGCCGCTCATTGACCTGTCATGTGCGTTTCTGCACGACGGTCGCCCGCAGCGCAAAATGCGCGCACTCGCCGTCGACCGGTCGCGCCCGGCTCGCCAACACGCATCCTTTGACAACACCACCATGTTGCTCGACCTGCTCGCACACCCATCGATCCGCTCAAATGAAGACGTCGTACGGACCTTTGATCATGAAGTCCTCGGCGGCACGCTCGTTCGCCCATACGGAGGGGTCGCCGGTGATGGCGCTGCCGACGGCACCGTCGTCGTCCCACCTGGCACCAGCGGCAAACGGGGTATGGCGATTGGCATTGGAGTAAATGCCGTTATCGGGCAGCACGACCCCTACGCAATGGCGTGGAACGTCATTGACGAGGCGGTGCGCAACGTGGTGATTGCGGGCGCCGACCCGCACGAACTGTCGTTACTCGACAACTTCGCCTGGGGAAACCCGACCGACCCGGCAACGCTCGGCAGCATCGTCGCCGCGTGCACTGCATGTCATGACGCTGCCCTGGTCTATGGCGCTCCGTTCGTCTCGGGCAAGGACTCGCTGTACAACGTGTTCGTTCCGCCCGGCGGCGAGCCCGATCCAGTGGCGCCAACCCTGGTCCTCACCGCCGTCGGCATCGTAAAGAATCTCGATGTGGTACCGCTGACCGGAGTAGTCCAGGCCGGAAGTGATATCTGGCTCGTCGGCCCAGACAGCGGCGCGCTCGGCGCAAGTCACGTTGACGTCGTCCTCGGAGCTGATCACGGCGGTGCGGTTCCCGAAGCGGACCCCACCGCGATCGGCCGACACGGCGAGGTGGCCGACGCGATCGCCGCCGGGGTCGTCCGGAGCGCGCACGACCTTAGTGAAGGCGGATTGGCAGTCGCTGTGGCTGAGTGGGCCCATGCTGGCCGCCTTGGCGTTGCGCTCGAGGTTGACTCGTCGCCTGAAGTTCTGTTCGGCGAAGGAATGGCCCGCTACCTGATCGAAGCCGACCCGTCCGATGCTTCACGGTTCAGCGAACTCGTTCCGTCAGCCCGCCGCATTGGTTCGGTGACATCGGAACCGGTGGTCAGACTCGGTGACATCACCGTCTCACTCGACGCCATCGCCGCTGCCTGGACTGGTCACCATGGCGCACCTCCAACGCCCGCAAACGAACGACCTGGAGCAGCGCAATGAATGGTTCGGCGTCGAAACCTAAGGTCCTGATTCCGGTCGCACTCGGAACGAACCGCGACCATGATCTGGCGGTGGCGTTCGAAGCTGCCGGCGCCGAAGCGCATTGCGTGCCGCTCAGCGCTCTGCGATCGGGCGAAGTCTCGCTGGTTGATTTTCAATTACTCGGTGTGCCGGGAGGGTTTAGCTACGGCGATGCGCTTGGCGCCGGTCGCCTGCTTGGTCTCGACCTCGCCGGCTGGTTCGGTGATCAACTTCATGCAGCTGTCGATGCAGGCATGCCAGTGTTTGGCGTATGCAACGGCTTCCAAGCTCTTGTGCGTGCCGGCTTGCTCCCCGGCAATGACCGACACGCGGTGCTGACCGACAATGCCTCGCGCCGATTCGAGTGCCGATGGGTCACCCTCGACCCGGTCTCGACCTCGTCGGTGTGGACACAGAACCTGCGCGAACCTCTACGGTGCCCGATCGCGCACGGCGAAGGGCGATTCATCACCGATGACCCCGGCGGGCTCGCTGCCGCTGATCAGGTGGCGTTTCGCTACGTCGCGTCGGACAGCGCAGCGGCCGATGGTGCTTACCCGGCGAACCCGAACGGGTCGTTGGCCGATATCGCTGGAGTGTGCGACTCGACTGGTCTTGTTCTCGGACTTATGCCCCACCCCGAGGACCACGTGGCAGCACGGCAAGATCCGCTACGCGGGCGGTCGCCTAGCGGTTTGTGCCTGCCCCTCTTCCAGGCCGGCGTCGCCGCAGTCGCGTGATGTCATGCCCGTCTAGAGTCCAACCGTGAACCAGTCAACGGGCGCCGATGTAGTGATTGTGATGGGAAGCCAGTCTGACTGGCCGACGATGCGGCACGCGGCCGAAACGTTGGCGACGCTTGAGATCTCGCACCAGGCCCGCATCGTGTCAGCCCATCGCACCCCTGAACGCATGGTTGCGTTCGCCTCAAATGCGCGGGCGGCCGGTCACAAGGTGATCATCGCCGGAGCTGGTGGAGCGGCTCACTTGCCGGGTATGACTGCGGCGATGACACCGCTTCCGGTCTTTGGTGTGCCAATCGAGTCCAAGGCTCTCTCCGGGCAGGACTCGCTGCTGTCGATCGTGCAGATGCCAGCTGGCATCCCGGTCGGCACGCTTGCCATTGGTCGTGCCGGAGCGGTGAACGCGGCTCTGCTGGCAGCCGCAGTGCTCGCCATTAGCGACGAGCAGCTAGCCGGACGTCTCGATGCTTGGCGTCAACGCCAGAGCGCCGCGGTGGGCGATGTCCCGGTCGACGATGTGCCGGTCGAAGACTGACGTGGCGGCCCCATCTAACGTTTGCGAGGCGAGCGACGCGGCACCGGCAGTCTTTGCGACCGGGCCGTCGACAACGATCGGCATTGTCGGCGGCGGACAGCTCGCGCGCATGCTCGCAATGGCCGCGGCTGCGCTTGGTTGTCGGACCGTGATTCTCGACCCTGATCCCGAAGCGCCAGCGGCTCAGGTCACAAACGCGCACATCGTGGCGCACTACAACGACAGCGAGGGGCTGGCCGAGTTGGCCGCCGCGGCCGATGTAGTGACCTATGAGTTCGAGAACGTACCTGACGAAGCCATTGACGCGCTTGCGCCGATCGTTCCGGTGCGCCCACCGGCAAGGGCGCTATCGGTGTCGCAGGATCGTCTCGTCGAGAAGCAGTTCCTCGTCGGTGCGGGACTGCGCACGGCTGCCTATGTGCCGGTTGACTCGCAACCCGACCTGGAACAAGCGGTGGTCGAACTCGGCGGTGCCGCAATCATCAAGACGCGCCGTCTTGGCTATGACGGAAAGGGCCAACTCCGAATCGCTGGAGCGGTTCCGGCTACGGCATTTGAACAACTGGGATCGGTTCCCTGCATCGCCGAGGCGATCGTTGATTTCACATGCGAGATCTCGGTCATCGGCGCCCGTTCGGTCGATGGGGCGACTCGGTGCTTCGAGCCGGCCCGCAACGACCACGTAGACGCCATGCTGGCCCAGTCGACCGTTCCGAGCGGACAACCCGGAGCAGTCGTTGCGCAGGCGGTCTCGATGGCGACGCAGCTGCTTGACTCGCTTGACTATGTCGGTGTGCTCGGTCTTGAGCTATTTGTTCTCGCTGATGGGTCGCTCGTCGCCAACGAGTTTGCGCCGAGGGTGCATAACTCGGGTCATTGGACCGAAGCGGTGTGTGCGGTGTCGCAATTCGAGCAGCACATGCGCGCCGTGCTTGGCCAGCCACTCGGTGATCCCGGCGCCCATAGCGACTGTGTAATGACCAACCTGGTGGGTCACGATGTCGATGCACTCGATGGGCACATGCGGGACCCATCGACCCGGCTACATCTCTATGGAAAGGTCGAGCCACGGCCGGGTCGCAAGATGGGCCATGTGACAAGGGTCGTCTCGCGTTGATCCTGGGGCTGGTGTTCCAAAAGAACAGCTCGAAACAAGTCACAGTGGTGTCATTCGGCTCCGCAACTTTGCCAGACTGTCCATGTGGGGAGCAGCGTCGAGGCACACGCACTTCGTGATCTCGCGCTCGATTTGCCGGGTCACGATTCGGGAAAGGTCCGCGAAGCGTGGCAACTGCCCAACGGACGACGGTTGCTAATTACATCTGACCGTCTCAGCGCCCTCGATCGCGTGATCGGATTGGTTCCGCACAAAGGGCAGGTGCTCAATCAGCTCGCTGCGTGGTGGTTTGCCCACACCGCTGACATTTGCGCCAATCACGTCATCGACCTGCCCGACCCTCAAGCGCTCATAGCTGTCGATGCCACCCCGTTGCCGATCGAAGTGGTCGTGCGAGCCCGCCTGACCGGCAGCACCTCAACGTCGGTCCTGCCGAGGTACCTCGCCGGTGAACGGCTGCTCTATGGCCATCAACTGCCAGACGGCTTGACCCCGCACGGTGCGCTTCCTGAGCCCATCATCACGCCAACCACCAAGGCAGCTAAAGGCAAACACGACGAACCGATCACGATCGCGGACGTCACCGCACGCGACCTGCTGCCAGAAGCTCTCTGGCAGCACATACAACGTGTGGCGCTTGAGCTCTTCGAACGAGGGGCCGAGCACGCAGCGTCGTGTGGATTCGTCCTCGCAGACACCAAATACGAGTTTGGCCTTGATGCGGACGGTGATCTGCTCGTCATCGACGAAATGCACACTCCGGACTCGTCTCGATACTGGACTCTCGACGGTTTGGACGACCGGCTAGCCCAAGGCTTGGCCCCCGAGGGCTACGACAAAGAGCCAGTCCGCTTGGCGCTGCGCGAACGTGGCTACGCCGGCGACGGCCCGCCACCAGATCTGCCCGACGAGGTGTGGTCGCAGACCTCTCGACGCTACGTCGAACTTTTTGAACGAATTACCGGCACGGCCTTCGTTCCAGCGGCTCAACCCGCCGACGAACGAATACGTGCCAACCTTGCCCCCTTCATCAACTGACGGAGACACCGTGAACCCCGCCGAATCGCCGATCATGCTCGACCACCCCAAGGAGGAGTGCGGCGTTCTAGGAATCTCCACGCGCGGGGACGAGGCAGCCCGACTCGCGTTCTTTGGTCTCTACGCGCTGCAGCACCGAGGACAGGAAGCTGCAGGCATTGCCGTGTCTGATGGGCGGGCTGTGCGTATGCACAAAGACATGGGCCTGGTCAGCCAGGTGTTCGATTCGTCTGCCCTCGCCCCGCTCGTGGGCGGCATGGCAATCGGCCACACCCGCTACTCGACCACCGGATCGAACTCCGAGCGCAACGTGCAGCCATATGTCGTCGAGACCATGCACGGGCCACTCGGCGTTGCGCACAACGGCAACCTCGTTAATGCTGACCAGCTTCGGGCCAAGCTGCTCGCTCGCGGAGCTGGCCTTCAGTCATCGTCGGACTCCGAGGTGCTAGCCCTGATGTTGGCGGCAGCCGAAGGTGAGACGTGGGAAGAACGACTTGCCGCCGTCATGCCCGAATGGGTCGGCGCCTTCAGCCTGGTGATCATCGCAGGCACCAAAGTCCTCGCCGCCCGCGATCCATGGGGGTTTAGGCCGCTGTCGATGGGGCGAATGCCATCTGGTGGCCATGCGATTGCATCCGAGACCGGGGCGTTGAGAACGCTTGGTTGTGAAGAGACCCGCGAGATCGAACCGGGTGAGATTGTCGTGCTTCAGGGTGACGTTGCGAAATCTCACGTCGCTATGGACCCCAAAGCCAACCTGGCCCGGTGCACCTTCGAGCAGATCTACTTTTCGCGCCCCGATGCCGTCTGGGATGGGCTGAGCGTGCACCAAGCCCGTCAGCGCCTTGGCGCCGCCCTAGCGGCGGAACACCCCGTCGATGCTGACGTGGTCGTACCCGTTCCCGATTCGTCAATGCCAGCTGCCATCGGATTCGCTGCGGCGACCGGCATTACCTACAACGAAGGCTTCGTCAAGAACCGTTACATCGGTCGAACTTTCATCGAACCGACCGACGAACTGCGCCGCAGCGGCGTCAAGCTCAAGTTCAACACGCTTGAAGAAAACATCTTCGGCAAGCGTGTGGTGATTATCGACGACTCGATCGTTCGGGGCACCACGTCTGGGCCACTGATCCGCATGGTCCGTGAAGCCGGGGCCACCGAAGTGCACGTGCGCATCACCTGCCCGCCGATTGCCCACCCCTGCTTCTTCGGCGTCGACATGGGCACCTACGACGAGCTGATCGCCCACCAACTGCGGGTCGACGAGATCGGCGCACATATCGGTGCCGACAGCCTGGGCTTCCTGTCTCTCGACGCCATGATGGGAGCACTCGGCCGCGCCGCGGGCTATTGCAATGCGTGCTTCACCGGTGATTATCCAATTCCGGTAGAGCTCACGACCGGCACAAGCAAACAGCGATTCGATGGAGTGCTGGGCTGATGAGACTGCTGCTAATCGGATCTGGTGCACGCGAGCACGCGATCGCTATAGCGATCGAGAACAGCCCCGGGAACCACACGCTGCTGGTCGCGCCGGGAAATGCCGGAACCGCCGTCCACAACGTCGTGCTTGACACCTCGGACCACCGGGCTGTCGCTGGCTTTTGTGCCGAAGCCGACATCGACATGGTGATCGTTGGGCCAGAGGTCCCTCTCGTAGCAGGGCTCGCCGATGACCTCCGCGCCGCGGGCGTGGCGTGCTTCGGGCCAGACCGAGCTGCAGCGCGTCTTGAGGGTTCGAAGTCATTCGCACGCGACTTTGCCGTTCGCCACAACATTGCTGGACCGCGAACTGCGACATTCACTGATGCTGACCGGGCCCTTGAGTGGATTCGCGATTTCGGACAACCAGTGGTCGTCAAAGCCGACGGCCTCGCTGCCGGCAAGGGTGTGATCATTCCGAGCTCGCATCACGAAACTGAGCAAGC
>CALDYC010000048.1 GCA_937941245.1 uncultured Acidimicrobiales bacterium
CGACCGTCGTCGTGATCTCGTCAAGCAGCGATGGGTCCAGGTCAGTGACCAAGCGAGCCCACGCTTCGTCGCGATCGCTCTGGGGGCGGTGAACGCAATTGATCCCGATCAGTCGAACACCACGGAGAATGAACGGAAGCACCGTCGTGGGTAGGTCGGGACCCTGTGCGAGCCCGCACGCAGCGACCACCCCGTCAGGCAGCATCTGCGACAACACGTTGGCGAGCGTGGTGCTGCCGACCGGGTCGACTGCACCTGCGTAGATCGGTTTTGCGAGGGGGCGTCCCGGTTCGCTGAGCGTCGCTCGGTCGATGATCTCTGCGGCGCCGAGACGGCTGAGGTACGCCGATTCGGTTTCGACCCGGCCGGTCGATGCAACCACGTGGTAGCCGAGCTTGGCGAGAACGGCGACCGCGACACTGCCGACACCGCCGGCTGCGCCGGTCACGAGAATCGGTCCGCTGGCAGGGTCCACGCCCTGCTCCTCGAGGGCGATAACACAAAGCATTGCGGTGTACCCCGCAGTGCCGATCGCAGCAGCCTGCGATGCCGAGAACGCCTGGGGTACGCGGGTAAGCCATTCGTGCTTCATGCGAGCACGCTCGGCTAGCCCTCCCCAATGAGCCTCGCCCACGTCGAAGCCGTTGATGGTCACCAGATCACCGACAGCGAAGTCGCCCGCTGCTTCGACAATGGTCCCGACAACGTCGACGCCAGGGACCATCGGGAAATCTCGCACGATTCCCGGGCGTCCCATGATGGCCATGCCGTCCTTGTAGTTGACCGTTGAGTGCGACACGTCGATGAGCGTGTCATGGTCCGGAAGCTGGTCGGCGCTCAGGTCCGTGATTGCAGCATGTACGCCGTCGTCATCGCGGGTAAGGAGAAGGCCTCGAAAGTTCATGTATTGAACCTAGTGTCTGTCCAATGTCGCGACTTAGTGCTCTCCATGCGGTTGTCACCGGCGCCGCTCATCCGTTGGGCTCAGCAACGATCCGACGTTTGGTGGCCGAGGGGGCATTGGTCACTGCAACGGTGAAGACCGATGCCGAGGTCACCAGTCTTGCTGGCACGTTTGGACCGCGTGTCGAGCTTCGTCAACTCGATGTCACGAGTGCAGATGGGTGGGAACAGCTGGCCAACGGCGGCCGCTGCACCGAACTCGGGTTGCATGCGGTTGTTCATCACGCGGTCGTACTGCGAGCCGGTGCTCTTGTCGACATCGAGACTGTTGAGATGAAAACGCAACTTGAGGTCAACCTGCTTGCCCCGGCATTGGCGATGCAGGCGTTAGCTCCCATCATGGACCGGTCCGGTGGGGGGTCGATTGTGGCCGTAGCCGCCACCGCCCCAGCGGCGAGTGATGAACGCGCGTCGATGTTCGCGGCGACAAGCTGGGGGTTGCGAGGTCTCATTCGAGCCGCGGCACTCGAGCTGGGATCTCAAGGAATTCGAGTCAACGCAGTTTGTCCATCGACGGATCTGATCTCGGCCGACCATGCAGGGGCTCACGGGCGCAGCGTGCTCGCTGATTCGGGCCGGCAACGCGACGCGACTGAGGGCGACGTCGCCGCGATGGTCGCGTTTCTGTTGAGCGATGACAGCGCGTCATGCACCGGAGGCGACTTCTACGTCGATGCTGGCTCTTCGGCGCGCATAAGCCCGCAAGCCTGACGGCGACGGCGAAGGCGAGGACGGCGAAGGCGAGGACGGCGAGGCCCTCTACAGTGTCGCGATGGCCAAGAGAAAGCGCAAAGGCGGACGAGCTGGCCTGGGTGACCCGTCCGAACCGCCAGTTCGAGCGGGCCTCGTCGGCCCGCGCCGTACCGTCCCGGCCGCCATTGGGCGGCCGCCGTATGCCCTGACCGGAGAACCTGGACCGTCAACGTCGAACGTGTGTCGCACCGCTGCTGAGATCGACGCCATGCGTCGCGCTGGGCGAGCTGCGGCCGAAGTGCTCACTATCGCCGGCTCGCTTGTTGCTCCTGGCGTGACAACCGATGCGATCGATGCCCGAGTGCATGACGAGATTGTGGCCCGCAACGGCTACCCGAGCCCGCTGAATTACCGAGGTTTCCCGAAGTCAGTCTGCACGTCGATTAACGAAGTGATCTGCCACGGCATACCCGACACCCGACAGCTGCGCGACGGCGACATCATCAACATCGATGTCACCGTGTTCCTCGATGGAGTGCACGGCGACACCAGTTGCACGTTCTTTGTCGGCGAGGTCGATGACCTTTCTGCGATGCTCGTCCGCGAGACCCGCCAGTCGCTCTACAAAGCCATCGACACGGTCAGGCCTGGTGCCCCGTTCAACGCAATCGGCCGGGCTATCGAGGACCACGCGTCGAAGCATCGCCTCGGCGTCGTTCGAGACTTCATTGGCCATGGAGTCGGCACAGAGTTTCACTCGAATTTGCAGATTCCCCACTATTTCCATCCTCGGTTAACCCAGCAAATGGAGCCGACGATGAGCTTCACGATTGAGCCCATGCTCACGCTTGGTGCAATCGACTGCGTGATTTGGGACGACGACTGGACCGCTGTCACCACCGACGGGCGGCGGACGGCCCAGTTCGAACACACCATGGTCGTCACCACCGACGGTGTCGAGCTGATGACTGTCACCGAGTCGGGTGCCTGCGCAGCCGACATGCACGCCGGCTGAACGTGAAGCCGTTCAAGCAGGTTGATGTCTTCACCGACACGATCGGGCTGGGAAACCCGGTTGCGGTCGTGCTCGATGGGTCGGGATTGACGACCGAACAGATGCAACGGTTTGCTGCATGGACCAATCTGTCCGAGACAACCTTTGTCGATGAACCGACCGATACCAATGCTGACTACCGCGTGCGGATCTTCACGCCGGCCGATGAACTTCCGTTCGCGGGACATCCGACGATCGGGACCTGCCACGCCTGGCTCGAAGCGGGCGGCATTGCGAGATCTGATTCGCAGATTGTGCAGCAGTGCGAAGCAGGTCTGATTCCTTTACGCAAGAGCGGGAGTCGGTTGGCCTTTGCCACGCCTTCGCTGATCCGTAGTGGAGAACCCACCCGTGAGGTTCGTCAGCAGTTGATCGCAAACCTTGCCATATCAGCGGAACAGATCGTCGGCTGTGAGTGGGTCGACAATGGACCGGGCTGGCTCGGCGTCTTGGTCGACAGCGTCGACACACTGCGGGCACTCGCCCCGTCGTTGTCCGGTGAGCTCGTCGCAGTGGGTGTAGCGGCGGTCACCGATAAGGCAGAACCAGCGCTCGAAGTCCGAGCATTTTTCGAAGCTGGCGGTACCCGAGAAGATCCGGTCACCGGAAGCCTGAACGGATCGCTCGCGCAATGGTTGATTGGCAACGGCACGCTTCCGTCAACCTACGTTGCATCGCAGGGCCGCCAGATAGGCCGCGACGGTCGCATTGCGGTTTCTTCAGCTGATGGGGAGATCTGGATCGGTGGAGACGCGGTCACTGTCATCGACGGTTTCGTGACGCCAGCATGATCGATGCCCCGATCGGTGCCAGATTGTTGCTGGTGCGTCATGGCGAATCGAATGCGACGGTCGAGCGGCGGATCGGCGGGATGGCGACGTGCACTGGCCTGTCACAACTGGGCTTGGCACAAGCGGAACGATTACGAGACCGGCTGGCCGCGGGTACCGAGCCCGTGGTCGACCGCCTGATCAGTAGTGCCATGCCTCGCGCAATCGAAACGTGCACTGCGCTCAATCAAGCGCTTGGATTGATGCCCACGATCGATCCAGATCTCGAAGAGCTACGACCCGGTGCTGCCGATGGCATGACGTTCGCTGCCTATATCGAGGCCTATGGCGACATCGATCACCTTGACGAACCCGATCGTGAGCTGGCCGAGGCAGGCGAAAGTCGAACGTCGTTCGCTCAGCGGGTCATGACCGCGTTGGCTGCCCACGTCGAAGAGCAAGCGCTGTGCCAACTCATCGTCTGCCACGGTGGTGTGATTGATGTGATTGTGCGAGGTCTTCTCGGTGTTGGTCTCAATGACCGGTTCGTTCTTAGTTCAAAGAACACGGCATTGACCGAGCTGCGGCGCGTGGGGCCAGAGATGCGCCCTCAATGGCAGCTGGGGCGCTTCAACGACGCGTCGCACCTGGTTGGCCTGCCCTCTGGGTCGAAACGCTCAGAGAGCTGAAGCTGCTCCGCCTGCCGACGGCGTGCGGGTGAAGGCAGAGAACACACCGTCGTCGAGTCGTCGAGACGTTCGGCTCTCGGTGTCGAAGATCCAAATGCCATCAGGCTCGTCGGAACCGACGGGACGTCCGGCGTAGACGAACAGGGTGCTGCTCGGTGACCAGAAGTCGTGGCTTTGGCTGTACTGGTCAAAGAACGGCAGGTAGTTCGAAAGCGATTCGGATGACGGAATGAACGCCGGTGTGAACATGGTCTGATTGCGCACATCGAAGAACCAGGTCAATGCTCCATCTGATCCCGGGACCGATTCGAGCCACGCGACAGATCGTCCGTCTGGGCTCGGAATGAGCGCCAGCGCAGGGTTGACAGATAGCGCGTACGGTTCGCCACCAAATGTTCCCATGATGTAGGGAATGTTGGGGGCAAGCTGCTCGACCGCATCGAGCGATGTATCGAACTCCGGAGTGCTTGTCGGGTCGGGAATTTGCAACGATGCGGTGACGACGTCGCTGTCGTCATCGAGCTGATCTACTTGCATCGCGATGCGGTTGCCGTCGTTGCTGACAGCGAAGCGCATGAGCCCGTCAAAGCGCACGAGTGGGCGTCGGCCCTCGCCTGACACGCCAGAGCTCACCAGCGTCGACGAGCCATCGCTGGATTCGGCGAACATGATTGAGTTGTCTGCCAGCCATGTCGGTGCCCCGAACGAGCCGGGAAACTCGTCGACGATGATCGTGGCGCTGCCGAGGTCGATGCGGTCAAGTCTGAAGCCCGATGCGTGCACAAGTAGTTCGTCGCCGTCGGGACCCCACGACGCAAAAAACGGCTGCCCCCGATCGAGGCGTCGATTTGTTGGTCCGTCTTCGCCAAACGGCTCGGCGACGCCGAGGTCGAGGCCGCCAAGGGACTCGCTGAGGTGTGCGATTTTCGATGCCGACGGATCCCAGTAGAGATAGATAGGTGCGGTTTCGAGGTCGATCGCGTTGGTGTCGCTGCGATCAAACCGGTCAGTCGCGAGCGCTGCGGAGCCGTCGGTGCGATCGATGGCAACCCATGCCAGACGCGACCCGTCGGGGGCCCATGACGGTTGGGTGTTGGCCACATTCGGATCGTCGGTCAGGATCTGCAAGTCGGTGCCGTCTGGCAGCACCGTGAAGAGTTGACCGTCGTTGGTCTGCACCACAAGTCGTCCGTCGTCGGTGATTTCTTCCTCGTCCTGTGGAGACGGAAGCTGGTTCGATTCGATCCCGTCAGGGTCAGCAGGCGGCAGGATCGACCCTCGACTGGGCTGGTCGTCATCGCGCTCCGTCGACGAGTCAGTTTCGCCGGCGCTGCTGCATGCCGCGACGAGCAGGAAGACGGCCATGAACATTGCGCCGAGCTGTCTGGTCACGGTGCGAATCTAACGCCGGGCGGACTCGATATGCCGTCGGGGCAGTCGGTGACGGTGCGCTGCGACGACCGCGTGCGACGACCGCGTGCGACGACCCGCAAAACAGAAGAGGACCCGACGGTGTCGTCGGGTCCTCAGATACCGGTGGACCTACTCCGCCCGCCAGCGGTCGGATCTTGACACGGCAACGGTCCGGGAGCAAGTGCCGGATTTCCACGCGCGGTCCCATCATCTGCGTTGGACTATCGGCTGCGGTCATCGACGCTGGCAGGCAGGGCACCACGTCGTTGTTCTGGCATCGATCACTTTGGAACGCAGGGGCGTCTCGCATCGCAGGCACGGTTCGCCGCCCCGGCCGTAACACACGAGCGCGAACTGATTCGACCCCGAGCTGCCGTCAGCGGTCCGATAGTCGCGCAATGTTGTCCCGCCATTGTCGATTGCAGATCTGATGACGCTTCGAATCGCATGGTGCAGTCGTGCGGCGGCTGGGCGGCTGATCGTGCGAGCAGCCGGGTCGATCGACGCCGCCCACAGAGCTTCGTCGGCGTAGATATTGCCAATGCCTGCAACAGGTCGCTGGCTCAGCAGCTGGGTCTTGATATGTCGGGTGCTCTTCGAGACGGCTTCGTGAAGCCCGGCGGCGGTGAAGGTCTGGTCGAGCGGTTCAGGTCCGATCGTGGCCAGCGTTGCGATCGAGCTGTAATCGCCGGTTTCGACGACACGCAGCCGGCCGAATCGGCGGACGTCGCGGTACACCAGAATGGCGCCGTCGTCGAGCAGCCACTCAGCCCGAACGTGTGGATCGGTGCCGAATCGCAGCGGTGCAAGCGCATCGACGGTCGCCGCGTGCAGCAACTGGCCGGTCATGCCAAGGTGAACGACGAGTTCATGGTCCTCGTCGAGACCGATGATGAGATACTTGCCTCGACGGCCGACGGTGGCAAAGCGCGCTCCGACGATCAGGCGAGCTGGCAGGAACTTCTCCGATCCGTGGCTGTCTGCGCCCGTGACGGAACGTCCCGGCAGCAGCGGCGCCAGTTGGCGGCGAATGGTTTCGACCTCAGGGAGTTCTGGCATGTCGGTTACGAGTGTGCCCGACGGCGACATCGCGCCGGTGTGGTTGAACCATACGGCCGCTAGACCCAACGGGTGAACCCCGACCAGTCCGACGTACCCGAACCGGACCACCACCTTCGCGACCCATCTGCCAACGACGATCTCTACCTCGAGATCCTGGCCGAAGCGGGTGTTCTTGCCCACATGCAGAACCATCAGCGGCTTGCCTGGGCGAGTGGGCTGGCGATGGTTCTAACAAGTCGAGACGAAGTGGTCGACTTTGCTCGCTGGCTGGCCGCACGAAATGAACCCGACGGGTCGCTGATACTGCGTGCGCTCGAATGCGTCGGCCCCACTGGTCAACGCAACGAGGTGATTGAGCTGTCTGGGCCGCTGCCACCTGCACCGGAGGAACCTGTGGACGAACTTCTCGTGCCCCATGCCGCGTGGCGCGTGTCGAGTCGATGGTCCCAGTCAGTGGTGATCTCGTGGGGCGATGAGGAAGGCGAGAATTTTTCGATTTTGGTCGAGATCAGCGAAGACGGCGTGCTTGAAGACCTGTTGCTCGGTGAGTTTGCCGAGCAGATGATCGCCGGGCTCAAAGACGCTGACGACGGCAGAGTTCGTGTCGAGACCTGGGATGTTGCGCATGCTGGCGATGTCGTCGGGCAAGCCTGGAGGGCCGCGGCTGCGGAAACTCGGCCTCGTTCATCGGGGTTGAGAGCCAATCAATGGTTCGCGGCGACCCAGCTCGAGCCGTTGGTCGGAGAACGGCTGGCAGAGATTGGTCATCGTGACGAACCCGTAGATCTGCTCCGGGGCATGTCAGCGACCGAATTCGATCAGGCAAACGCCGCCGCCCGGTCGACGCTTCGAGCCGCTGTTGGGCAGGCAGCGGTTGAGCAAGAAGCTGACCCGAGTCTGGCTGCGGGGTGGCGAGCCGTGGTCTCTTGCGACGTGGCGGGGTTGGAGCCGCACGAACGTGATGGCCTGCTGTTTCTTGAATGGGCCGACTGGCTAGGCATTGCGATCGGGCTCAGCCGACTGCAGGCTCCGATCGAGATAACCCCGACGTTGCTTGTGGACTTGATCAATCGATGCCCCGAAGTATCTTCGTCGATTGCATCAGGCGATCGCGAGTACGTCGAGTGGGCGCTGTCGATTGCGATCGAAGTTCTTGAAGGCCACGGGGCGTTGAGCAACGCAACGCTAAACCAGTCACAGCAGAGCGCTGTCGTGCCAGCAATGTGGGGCGCCTGGGCGCCGGTGTCAGAAGCCGACGAAGTTCTGGGTGACCCAGACTGAGTTACCTTGGATCACGACGCCGATACCGACGTGGGTGTACTTGGGGTCGACCATATTTTTGTAGTGACCCGGACTGTCCTCGAGGGCCGACTGTGCCCAGTAGATGTCGGGAGCAGACGCAACGTTCTCTCCCCACGCCCGCCAACCCGATGGCAGCATCTGGCTGAGTTGGTCGCTTGGGCGATGGGATATGCCACCAGCGGCACTCATCGAAGCGGACCAGTCGCGTGAGACAGCGGAGATCGATTCGACAAGCTCGAACGGAGGTAACCCGGCGCTCGCTCGGACGGCGTTGAGCTGACCGAACGCGTAGAGCTCCATCTGGGCGGCGCTTTGCACAGTCGGAGTTGCCGTCGCGGTGGCAGTCGGAGTTGACGTCGCGGTGGCAGTCGGCTCTGGTGTTGGTTCGGGGGTGGCCGTGGCCTCGGGGGTCGGCGCTGCGGTCGCTGTCGGTTGCGCAGTAGCCGTTGGCTGAGCGGCGGAACGGCGTGCAGCTTCGGTTTGCGTCAGCGCTGCGTCGGCGTCTTCGAGGTCGGCACTCGACTCGACCGATGCTCGCAGTTGAGCGCTGTCTTGTTGGCTGCTGTCTTGCTGGGCGCTGTCTTGTTGTGCGCCGTCGCTGTCAGCATCGGACCGGTCTGTGGCAACCGATCCGGCGACAGCATCGGTGCCTAGCGAACCGGTTGTCTCACCGTCGGCGCCGGAGCGGTTGGTTGCGGCGCTGCCGGGGTCTTCTGATGAGGTGCCGTCGGCGGCCGCGAGATCGCTTGCGGTGTCGTCTGCTTCGTCGGTGAACGAGGGGTCGGCAGATGTGGCGTCGCCGCCGATGGAATCCGCAGCCCCAAAGGCGGCGGTATCAGCGGCTAAGGCCGCGGTGGTAGGTGCGACCGTTGGGGTTGCCGGTACGGCCGGGGCCAACGTTGGCATTGGCGTGGTGATGAAGGGCGCCGCGTCGTTGTCAGAAGCTGATGGCGTGTCGTCGCTGTCGGCCAGCTGTGCCGCGCTGTCAACCGCTGCATTGGCTCCATCGAGGGCGACGGTGCCAGCGGCGCCGGATCGATCTGCAAGCGAAGTCTCGATCGAATCGACCCCGTTCTGTGACAACAGTGCATCAGCGCCGATCGCATTGGCAGCGGCGATGCCCATCGCTGGGTTCGCGTTGGAGCTCATTGCCGTCGTCAACTGAGCGGAACCGGGCTTGGCGGGGCTTAAGGCGGCAAGCAGCACAACGACGAGAACCGCAGCCACGATGGCGGCGACGATCGGAACTTGACGCACCCGATCAGGTGCTGGAGACAGAGTTGGTGAGGCCATAACAGAGGTGACGTCGAGGACGTCGTAACAGAACGGTAATACTTCAACCCGGAAAAGCGGTCGCGCCCCCAGGATCGAGGGCGGTGACGTGTGTAACGCGGCCCAGCCAGCGCCAAAGCGCCCCGCTTGATCCGCCACCGATCGTTCGGAGCCGGTACGGTTCGAATCGTGAACCCAGCTGCGGGAGCCCGCGACGATCAGCTGAATGGGCCCCATGTCACGCCTGAACCAGCGCCGCAGGATGACCAGATCGTCGCCCTGGTGTCGGCAGCGATCGGTGCATGTGTACTTGCTGCGTTGCTCGTGGCCCGATGGTTGCGGCGCAACGTCGAGGTCACCTGGAAGTGAGCCCCCGCGCTGCGGAACTGGCGCTGAGCTCTAGCAACATGCCGGCAGCTAGCCGGAGCGAAGCCGGGAAGCTGGCGCTGCGGAACTGGCTCCCCGCGAGATGCCGGCGCTTGGAATAGCGACGTAGGTTCAGCCTGCGAGCGCAGTAACGACAGCAAGTCCGGGCGCATCGGCACGTACCCGACCGTTTCGGTGACGTTCGATGACCTCGGCTTGGCCGTCTGCGCATGCACCCAGAAACGGACACCATGCGCATAGGGGACCAGTTGCGGTTGCGAAGTCATCGGTGTTCGCGTCGGATGTCAGCGATGTCCACGTCTCGGCAAGGTCTCGTCGTGCTGCGCCGAGGTTGTGGTCGGTCACTCGAATGCTGAGCGTTCGCTGACCCAAGTAATGCAAACGTGCGCCTAGTGGCGCGGCGCCGGTGAGTTCTGCGATCGCGGCGGCGTAGAACATGACTTGTTTGAGCGGCCGCTGAGCGAATTGCTGGTCGGGCGCTTTGCCCGACTTGTAGTCGGTGACGACAAGTTGCTCTTTGACGACGTCGAGTCGATCGATAATGCCCCGGAATGGCACCTCGCCAATGAGGACCTGTACCTCTTGTTCGGTGGCATGCACGTTGGTGTCATCGGGGTTCTCAAGGGTCCATAGCCCCTCGACGGCTTGCCATGCTTTCCATTTGAAGGAACGAGAACCGTCGTCGTCGAGATTGAGAGCTACGTAGTCGGTCTCGGTTTCGAAATGCGGCCACAGGTCTCGGGCCAGCTCGCGGGCCTGCTCTTGGGAACGTTCACCGTTTGGAAGCTGGAGCAGGTGTTCGAGGACCAAGTGGGCAAAGGTGCCAACCAGCGCCGGGATGCCGGGTGGATCGGGAAGCCGTTCGACATAGCGAAAGCGCCACTTGCGAGGGCATTGCTCGTAGAGCCCTGCGCTTGACGGCGACAGGTGGCGAGGCTGGTCGTCTGGACCGAGCCCGAGATGCACGTCGTCGACAGTTAGATCGGCGTCGCCGGTGTGGGGCTCGAATTCCATGCCTGTAGTTCTAGCCGCTCGGTGTGACAAGCACTGCCGCGGCGCCAGCTAGGGTCCTGACCATGATCGCAGCCGTTGGTGATACCCCGTACCGCATCGTCCAGTTGATTCATCTGCTCTCGGTGATTCTTGGTATGGGTGCGGCTTTCGCTGCGCCAGTTTTGGCGGTTCGAGCCCGACGCTCATCGGGAGCCGGCGCGACGCAAGCGATCAACGACGGTGCAGCCAGTTTGATCCTGCCCTCATTGCTTGTTGCCGGTATGGCCGGTGGTGCCCTCGTAGGCATGAGTAGCGACTTCTGGGACTTCGGCCAGACCTGGCTGAGCATCGGAGGGGCGATATGGATGCTCACGCTCGTGCTTGCCGCAGCGGTGTATCCACCAAGGTGGCTTCAGCTGTTCTCGCTATCGGAATCGCGCAAGTCCATGCTCGGCGGCATGTTGCACCTTTCGCTCGCCGTCATGTTGGTGCTGATGGTGTGGAAGTTCGGCGCCCCTGCGGGTGCTGTCTGATCCAACCATCGAAGCAGCGGCTACTGGTCCGGGGCTGTTTTCGGCGCTGTTTGATCCGGCGCTGTTTGATCTCGCACTGATTAGTCCGGCGCTGTTTGGTCCGGCGCTGCGTGATCTCGCACTGTCGCCAGAGCCGCCGACTTAGACGTCGAGTGCTTCGCGATCGAACAGGGTGCTATTCGAGACGAGATAGTCCCGGCGTTTCTCGACGTTTGACCCCATGAGTACCTCAAACATCGTTGTGGCGCGCTCGGCTTGAATGCCATCGTCCATCGTCAGGCGTCGCAGGATCCGGGTCTCAGGGTCAAGCGCAGCGGCTGCGAGTTCATCGACGTTCATCTCGCCTAGACCCTTGAAGCGCTGCCAACGGATGTTCTCTGCCTTGCGATTGCCTTTTGTGAGCTCCGCGGTCAGGCGGGCCTTGTCCTCATCGGTGAATGCCCGATATGTCTCGCCGCTGACTTTGGCCGTGAACAGTGGTGGCTGGGCTGCATAGACCCGCCCGGCCGCAAGCATGGGGCGCATGTAGCGGTGAATCAGCGTGAGGAGCAGACATCTGATGTGGCTGCCGTCGACGTCGGCATCGCACAAGATCACGATGCGTCCGTAGCGTGCCGAGTCCAGATCGAACGCATCGCCGCTACCTGCACCGACGGCAGTGAACAATGCCTGTGCTTCGGCGTTGTCGAGAACCTGGCGCGTGGTTGCCTTGGCAGCGTTCACCACCTTGCCGCGTAGCGGGAGGATGGCCATGGTTGCGCTGTCACGTCCGGCAATCGCGGGACCCGCAGCTGAGTCGCCCTCGACGATGAGCAGCTCGCTATCGATGCCGTGCTTGCGACAGTCAGCGAGCTTGGCTGGCATGCCAGACGAGCCCAGGCTGGCGGCCTTGCGCTTGTTCTCGAGCATTTGGCGAGATGCGATACGGCTGAGCACCGCAGTCGCCATCTTGTCTCGCAGCGCGTTGACGTGCGACTTGGGGCCCTCGCCGTCGAACCAGTCCGTCAGACCTGATTTGACGACCTCGTACACAATCGACTGAATGGCTGGCGTTCCGAGTTCTCGCTTGGTTTGCCCTCGGAACTGTGGCTCAGGGAACGTGACCTTGATCGCGGCGGTTAGGCCCTCGTGGACATCGTCTTTGACGGCGCGGTCTTTGTCTTGTTTGGCGAGCTTGGCCAGTTTCTTGGTGCCGGGCAGAAGCTTGTCGTTGATGGCACGGGTCAGCGCCCGCTCGAAGCCGTTGAGGTGCGTTCCGCCGTCTGGGGTTGGCACGGTGTTGACAAAACTCGACACCGTCGTTTCAAAGTTGTCTGACCACCGCAGCGCGACATCGACTGTGCACTCTCGCTCGACCGTCGACATCTTTCCGTCGACTGGCACCTTCTCTTCGAACGTTTCGATACCGCTCAACAAGATGACTCGCGTGACCGACTCACCTGAGGATTCGCTCTCGACGAGGTCTTTTAGCCCCCCTCGCGAAAGGAACTCTTCCTCTCGTTTGGAGCCGGTGCGCTTGTCGGTGAGCACAATACGCAGACCTGGAACCAGGTAGGTCGATCGTTCGACCCGAGAGCGCACCACGTCGTAGTCGATCGATGCGTCGGGGTCGAAGATGTCCCAGTCTGGCCAGAAGCGAATCCGCGTGCCCGTCTTGGTCTTGGCAATGCGTTTGACCTTCTCAAGATCGTGACCAGCGGTGAATCGGTTGCCGTCAAATGATCCGGCGACTCGCTCATTAAAGGACAGGCGCCAGGTGTGGCCGTCGCGGTCGACTTCCGCGACCAGCTTGGCGGCAAGTGCGTTGACGACCGAGGCTCCCACGCCGTGCAGCCCGCCCGAAGCCCCGTATGCGCCACCGCCGAACTTTCCGCCGGCATGCAATTCGGTGAGTACGACTTCGAGGGCCGAGACCTTGCGTTTGGCGTGGATGCCGACCGGGATACCCCGACCGTTGTCGGTGACTTCTATGGATCGGTCGCGGTGAAAGATCACTTCGATGCGGTTCGCGAACCCGCCAGCGGCTTCGTCGACGCCGTTGTCGATGAGTTCCCAGACGAGGTGGATCAGGCCCTCGCTGCCGGTGCCGCCGATGTACATACCGGGGCGTTTGCGTACTGCGTCGAGGCCCTCGAGGGTCTGTATCGCATCGGCCTTGTAGTCGGAGTTCTTGGTTGCCATCAGGTGCCTTTCACCACCTGACGTAGCCGGCGGACAGAATCTGGCGCTCTGTTCGACTGCTCGTCAGGTCTCGGCGGCTTGGTTCGATGTCGAGCGCGACTGGTCGCGGGTCGAGCTTGGTCGCATCGTCATCGGTTGACATCAGGACCCAAAGATTCTCGGCGGCCCCGACGTGGGCGATCGTTACCTTGTCGCCGTCTCGGAGTTTGCATACTCGCACCCCGCCAGTTCCTCGACCTTTGGCTGAGAGTTCCTCGTAGGGGGTTGCCTTGATCTCGGACTGACTTGTGACCGTGACGACCACGCCATCCCAGATCCCATCGTCGACCGCTCCAGCGCCGACCACAACTGCGTTGTCTTTGACATTCATGCCCGCAACGCCAGCGGCGCCGCGGCCTTGGACGCTGATACCCGAAGATGCCGTGCGTAACGCCGTGGCAGTGTCGGTTACCACAATGATGTCTGCGTCGTCTGGGCAGGTGAATGCGGCAGCGAGTCGGTCGCCATCACGCAGGCGCATGACGGTTGATTGGTTCTTTGACGACGTGAGTTCTTCGGCTGTCAGGCGCTTGGCCTGACCATTGGCGGTGATGAGGACGATCGGCTCATCAACCTGGCCAGCAACGATGGTGAGTACGTGCTCACCTCGGTTGGTTCCAAAGAGCTGTGCTGCGGCAACGCCGCGGGACCGTCCGCCGATCTCACCTACCTCGTGCACTGGTGCCGATAACGCTCGAGCGTCGGTCGTGATGGCCCACACCGTGTCGGTCGTCGATGTCTGATGTTGGGCCACGACCAAGTCGTGGCGGCCCGGTCGTGAACGTTTGCTTCCGTCGATTGGCTCGCGGGCGATCTGGCCGGATGTGCTCAGCGACACCAAGCACGGTGTGTCGGTGACTTCAACCGGTTTGGCGATATCTGACGGTGTGAAGGTCTCGATGTCGGCTTGGGCAACGATCTCGGTGAGACGTGGAGCCGCATGCTCGGCGACGAGTTCTCGTAGCTCTTTGAGCATGAGCGTGCGCCTGCGGGTGTCGCTGCCAAGCAGAGCCTGGAAGTCAGCGATCGTGCTACTCAGCTCGGTTTGTTCGTCGAGCAGTTTCTCTTTTTCGAGCCCGACTAACCGGCGGAACTGCATGTCGAGGATGTGTGTGGCTTGGATCTCAGACAAGGCGAGCTGTTCGCAGAGTGCGGTGCGGGCTTCGCCGACGGTCTGGCTGGCTCGGATGATCGCGATGACCTGGTCGATGTTGTCGAGAGCGATGAGCAGGCCTTCGACGACATGCAAGCGCGCCAGCGCCCGTTCGAGGCGGTATTCGGTACGCCGGGTGATGATGACGAGCCGGTGATTGATGTAGTGGTTGCAGAGGTCATAGAGCGCCAGCGTTGTCGGCACACCGTCAACGAGGGCCACGTTGTTGATCGTGAATGTGTCTTCGAGCGGGGTGAGCCGGTAGAGCTGCGACAGCACTGCTTGTGGGTTGACGCCAGTCTGGCAGTCGATCTGTAGGCGAAGCCCCGACGTTCGGTCGCTGAAGTTCGTAATCGATGCAACGCCATCGAGCTTGTCGTCTTGCAACAACTTGTTGATGCGCTCGACGACCTTCTCGGGCCCAACGAGATAGGGCAGCTCGGTGATCACGATGCCTTGGCGCTTGGATGTGAGTTGTTCGACGTGGGCCCGCGCCCGCAATGTGACGCTGCCCTTACCGGTCGCATACATCTCGGCGAAGTTGCCGTCGATAGCCACACCACCCGACGGGAAGTCGGGCCCGGGAACGAGAGCCATGAGTTCGTCGACGGTCGGCTTGGGTCGACGCTTGGTTGCGACAAGTTCGATCGCATCGGCGATCTCAGCGAGGTTGTGTGGTGCCATCGACGTCGCCATGCCAACAGCGATGCCAGAGGTGCCGTTGACGAGCAAGTTCGGAAGCAGACCCGGCACGCACTCAGGCTCGGTCGATTCGCCGTCGTAGGTCGGACGGAATTCGACGGTTTCTTCGTCGATGCCGTTGAGCATGGCCATGGCGGCGGGGGACAGGCGGCACTCGGTGTATCGGTGGGCTGCAGCAGGTTGGTCAAGGCTGCCGAAGTTGCCTTGCGGGTCGATCAGGGTGACGTTCTTGGCGAAATCTTGGCCAAGGCGCACCAGAGCGTCGTAGATCGCCGAGTCGCCGTGTGGGTGGAAATTACCCATCGTGTCGCCGACGATGCGTGCGCATTTGCGATGGGGGCCATCAGGGCGCATGCCCATGTTGAGCATGGAGTAGAGAATGCGGCGTTGAACGGGTTTGAGGCCGTCTCGGACGTCGGGAATTGCCCGGCTTGTGATGACCGACAGCGAATAGGCGAGGAACGATTCGGACATCTCGTCCGCCACCGAAACGTCGATAATCTCGCGCGCAAAATCCTGTGGCAGCGGCAACTGCTCCTGGGCCATGTGCCGAGTATGGCATCAGGGTGAGACGTGCTCAGGGACCTCTGGTCGGTGGTTGAGCTGGCGCTGGGGTCGCTGAATCGGGCGTGTACTGCGAGGACCAAACGGCCGATATGTTCTGCGGCTCAGTACAGGCTGAGCCGGTGCTTAGAACGAGAACCCCAGGCACTTGGTTGTGCATAGCGAACCCGAGCCGGTGGCCAAGCTGGTGATCGTGATTTCGGCGGACGTGGTCGTGATCGCATCGCCTTGGTCGCCAGTTGTCGACGTATACGAGCCGGCGACGGTTGCTTGGATCTGTGGCGTGGCGTCGCTCCAGGTGAATGGGCCCTGCAAGTTGACCGACAGCGAACTTCCGTCCTCGTAGGTCATGGCAAGTTGGGCGCTAAACGTGCCGGTGCTGTCGTTGTTGAGCGCGATTTGGACGTTGTTGACGGTCACGGTTGCGCCGGCTTCTTCGTCAGGCCGGGTGAAGAAGGATCCCTCAATCGGTGCTCCGCCGAGTCCGATCGGAACTTGAGTCGGCTCGACAACGGCAGCTGATTGCTGGGTTTCGGTCGTGACCTCGGTTTCGGTGGTCAGTTCGCCGCTCGCAGTATCGAGGGCGTCGACGACTGCTGGCTCGACCGATTCGTCGCTTTGGTCGGCGGTTTGGTTCGACTCGTCAGCGGTCGATTGTCCGGTTGCGGCGCCGAGCGCAGCTGCTTCAGTCGACCGACCGGTGGTCGAAGCGGCGCCGATGCTGGTGGTCGCCTGCTGCGTTGTTGCATCGCTGGATTGCTGATCGCCCGACTGCTGGTCGGTAGCTTGCTGGTCACTGGATTGCTGCTGCGGGACAGCAGGCACCACCGCTGCAGCGGTCTCAGCTCCGGCTCCGAGGTCAACGGTCTGCCCTTGGGGCACCTGCGTCGTCGATTCGACTTCATCGGCGGTATCTGGGCTGGTCGACGACAAATCGTCGGCGCTGTCGTCGGAACTCTGGGCAGACTCGATCGCTTCGACTGAGTCGGCTGAGTCGGCTGCCGATGTCGTGTCGTCAGCGGTTGCTTGGGCGGCATCGGCTGGCAGTAGCCCATTCTCGGTCACGAGCTGGGCAGCCGAAGCAGCCGCAGCGAGTTGGTTTGCCGTTGCAGATAGTCCGCTTTGGCCAGCGCCGACTGCGGCAACACGCTGAACCTGCGGCTTGTCGCTCAGGCCGATGGCCAAAGCGAGAAGCACCGCGCCAACCGCGAGCGCCACGAACGACAACAACGACGTCCGCCGGGTGGCGACGTTCTTTAGCGGGGATGTCGGAAGTGTTTCAGTCATGGTGCAGTCGCAAAATCGTCACAGAGTCTCCGTCGTGGAGGCCTTCGCCGTCCGGCAGTATGGCAAGTGCATCGGCCCCTGCCATGGCAGCAAGCTGATGTGACCCCTGACCACCGGCAGATCGAACAATGAGCTGTCCATCTGAGATAGAAGCGCGAACCCGAGCGAAATGGGTCTTGCCGTCGGGGCCGCGATTGAGGTCTCCGGCGACCGTTGCGGTTTCGGGGGCGCGGTGCTGGTCTGCTGCGGCGACGCCGCACATCTTGCGCAGCGATGGGCGCGCAAATAATTCGAAGCTCACCATCGACGAGACCGGGTTACCTGGCAGGCCGAAGATCGGCGTTCGGTTCAGCGTGCCGACGGCGAGTGGCTTCGCTGGTTTGATTGCGACTTGCATCCAGCGCATGTCGGCGATGCGGGACAGAACAAGTTTGACGTAGTCAAAGTCGCCCATGCTCACGCCGCCGCTGGTGACGACGGCGTCGCAGCGGTCGGCTCCGGCGACCAGCGCGGCTTCGACTGCGGATTCGTTGTCTCGGATGAGCCCGAGGTCGATGGGGGTGCAGCCGGCATTGGCGATAAGCGCCAGTAGCGCTCGTCGATTTGAGTCTCGTATCTGGCCGGGGGCGAGCGGTGCGGCCCCTTCGACGAGTTCATCTCCGGTGGATATCACGCCAACGAGTGGGCGCCGGTGGCAGCTGATGGTCTCGATGCCGAGTGTGGCAAGCACACCAAGGTGTCCGGCCCGAAGCACGGTGCCGCTGTCAAACACGAGCTGGTCGGGTGTCATGTCTTCACCGGCGCAGCGCACTGCGGCGCCGGTATCGACGCTGGTGGCGATCGTGACTTGTTCGCCATTTGGCGTCGATGCAACCGAGGTCTGTTCGACCATGACAACTGCGTCGGCGCCGTCGGGCATGGGGGCGCCAGTCATTATGCGGATTGCCTGACCGGCATGGACCGCGATCGACGGCGCCTGGCCAGCCGCGATGGTGTCGACAATGTCGAGGGTGACGGGGGCGTTGGCCGTGTCGGCTGCGATGACTGCGAAACCGTCGACAGCGGTGTTGTCGAACGGTGGGACATATTCGCTGCTGATTATTGGTTCAGCGGTGACGAGCCCGAGTGCGTCGGCGATGGCGACCGGTGACGCTGCGAGTGGTTGCACCTGCTCGAGTACCCAGGCCTGAGCCTGGTCGAGTGGGATCATGCGATCTCGGTCGATGGGGTACCTGCGGCACCGATGCCGTGTTTGGCAACGATGTCGGTGAGAAGTTCACGAAATCCGGGGCCGAGTTCGTCGTGGCCAAGCGCGATTTCGACGGTTGCCCGGAGCCAGTCGAGTTTCTGTCCGGCGTCGTAGCGGTTGTTGTGGTTCAGGACTGCTCGCACACCGGTTGACGCAATCATTGCGGCGATGGCATCGGTGATCTGAATTTCGCCGCCGACGCCGGGGGTTGTGGCATCGATGGCGTCGAAGATTGACGGCGGGAAGACGTACCGGCCGGGTGCAAGCCCATAGTTCGAGGTGGCGTCTTCAAGCGCTGGCTTCTCGACGATGCTCGCAACGTCGATGACGTCGTCGGCGATGCTGATCGGATCGATGACGCCGTAGGAGATCACGTCCTCAAGCGGATAGTGGCCGGCGGCGACGACGACCGACCCGGTCGAGGCTTGGGTGCTGATCATGCGCGACAGCAGTTCGCCGTTGTCGGTCAAAATGTCATCGGGCAGCAGCACCGCGAACGGTTCATCGCCGACGTAGCAGCGGGCCATGCCGATGGCGTGACCGAGCCCGAGGGGCTGGCCCTGCCGGGTGAAATGCATCTTGGCCATCGAGGCAATGGCCTTGACCTGGTCGAGACCGGCGGTCTTGCCGCGTGATTCGAGCAACGCTTCGAGTTCGAAGTTGCGGTCGAAGTGATCTTCGAGCGGCTTCTTCGATGGTGCGGTGATGACCAGGATGTCTTCGATCCCGGCCGAGACTGCTTCTTCGATGACGTATTGGATCGCTGGACGATCAACGATGGGAAGCATCTCTTTCGGGATTGCCTTGGTTGCAGGCAGAAAGCGAGTTCCGAGGCCAGCCGCAGGAATGACGGCCTTTCGCACATGGGACATAGCCCGAATCGTAGGCCGATCAGATGTTGTCGTAGGGGACCTCGGCTAGTTGGCGTCACCTGTGCTGTGACCAACGCTTCGGGTCAGCTCTGCTGAGCGCCACGTTGATCGAGGAAACTGCGGACGTTCTTGTGGTGCCGGGCGATGATGAGGACCGCCAGCAAGCTGGCGATCACCGTCTCGATCGTCGGACGGCCGATAACGGCGGTTCCGATCGCGATGATTGGGGTTCCGACAAATGCGCCGACGAACGATTTGTGGCTGAGCTTCGCGGCGCCGGCCCAGGCGACAAACCCAATGACGGCTAGAACCGGCCATGCGCCAATCGCGAGTCCGCCGAAGCAGGCGACCCCTTTGCCGCCCCGTCCGGAGCGGACAAACGGAAAGATGTGTCCGACGACCGATGCTGCGCCGCATGCGACGCCGAGGGTGGGGTCGCCGACGACGGTGCCGAGCAGCGTCGCACCGAGTGCCTTACACACATCGAACACCAGCGTTGCCCCGCCTGCCCGCAATCCAGCGATGCGAAACATGTTGGTCGCACCGGGATTGCCCGAGCCTTCGGCTGTTGGGTCATGCCCGACCACCGCCCCGATCAGGCGCGCAGATGGGAACGAACCAATGAGGTACCCCAGCGGGATCAGGAGCCATTCGAAATACACCGCCGCTAGTCTTTCACCTTCGTATGCCAACCTACGATTATCACTGCGAAACGTGCGGACTCGACTTCGAGCTTGAACAGTCATTTTCCGAGGATTCGCTCACGAAATGTCCGACCAAAAAGTCAGGTCGCAACATCGACGGATGTCCGAAAAGCGGCCGCGGGTCGGTGACCAAGGTGTTTAGCGCGCCGGGGATCACCTTCAAGGGAACGGGCTTCTATAAGAACGACAGCCGTCCTGGTTCTTCGAAGAGCTCGTCGTCGAGTAGTTCTTCGAGCGACTCGTCATCGAGCAGCAGTTCGTCGTCCGAAAGCAGTTCGTCATCGACGTCGTCATCTGACAGCGGTTCGTCGTCGAGTTCGGCATCGAAGAAGTCGTCTGATTCAAGCTCGTCGTCGTCGACGTCAACTGGTTCGAAAGACTGATACACCGCCCGGCTGCTGCCTCGCCCGGCCCTCGTTCGGTGCCGGGTCGGGTGCGTCGCCCAACCTGTGTTCGGCGTCTGTTCGGCGCATCAACCCAGCTTCCCCCTCAGTTCGAGCCCCGGCTCGCAACAACAAGGAAGCACCAATGCGCTATGCGAACGTGGCCCGGCGGGCCAGGCAGATGTGGGCCCCATCGAGGGCAAGGCGACTAGCGAGGGCCCGGTCTACGTGGCTCGTGGTTGCGGCGATTGCGTCGGTAGGGGCGGTCGCAGCGTTGAGTGGCGAACTGACGGCCCTGGCCGAGGAACGCCGCCGGTGGTCTGAACCAGAGCTGGTTCTGGTCATGAAACGCGATGTTGCGAGCGGTGAATCGCTTGCGGGAGCGACTACGGCGGTTGAGGTGCCCGTTCATCTACTGAGCGATGCGGCGCTCACGGTGCTTCCGGCGGGGGCAGTTGCGGTCGACGCGATCTATGGCGGCGAGATCGTGCATGCCGAGCGGGTTCGGGCCGCGGGCGACGGCGGACTGGCGCCGGGGCATGTGACAGTGACGGTCGCGGTCGCCGGGACCGGGGCATCGGTCGAGGCTGGCCACGTGGTGGATCTGTGGCGCGTCGATGCCGGAAACGACGCCGGCGACCGTGTCGCGAACGCGGCCAGAGTGGTGTCGGTTGTTGGTGATGAGGTCACGGTGTCGGTTCCTGCTGAACAGGTCGAGCGCCTTGCGGTTGCTGCACTCAGCCCGATCGTTGCGGTCCGAACTGGGTAGGTCGGTCAGCCGAAGCCGAGCATGGCCAGCACGGCCAGGCCGGCGACGACTCGGTAGATCGCAAACCCATCGAAGCTGATCCGGGCAACGAGACGAAGCAACCCCCAGACCGCGAGCCATCCGGTGATGGCGGCGGCGGCCATGCCGACAGCGAATGCGCCGCGCATGTCTGCGGGTACCCCATCGATGCCGCCGATGTCGAGGAACTTGTAGACCCCTGCCCCAGCGATGATGGGCAGGCTCATGAGAAACGACAGTCGGGCGGCGGCTGGGCGGTCGAATGAGCGCATGCGAGCCACCGTCATCGTGATGCCCGAACGTGAGACGCCTGGTTGTAGAGCGAGGGCCTGCCCCAAGCCCATGAGCGCAGCATCGGCGAGTGAGAAGTCGTCGGTGGTGCGATCGCCTCGCAACCGGTCTGCGGCGGCAAGCCCCACCCCGAACACCATCAACGCAACCGCGGTGACCCAAATGTGGTCGTCGGTGGCAAGCACCGACTCAAGAGCGACGCCGGTGATACCGGCGGGGATGGTGGCAACAACAAGCAGCCAAGCGATGCGGGCATCGGCTGAAAGTGGCCGGGTGCGCCCGGCTTTGGTCAAGGTCGAAAGCCCGGCGCGGCCGTATCGCATGATGTCGCGAGCGAAATAGGCGCAGGCGCCGACCAGCGTGCCGATGTGCAGCGCGACGTCGAACGCGTTGGCCAGTTCTGGGTTGTCTTCGAAGTCGTTCCAGTCGAACACCCACGGCACGAGTTGTAGGTGGCCGCTCGACGAGACGGGCAAGAACTCGGTCAGCCCTTGAACGATGCCGAGAACGAGGGCGTGCAACAAAGACATTGATTCGTCAGGTCATTCGGTCGTGCGGGTCATTCGAATGAGCAGGGCCGTCTCAGGCGCCGCTCACCGTCACATCGTTGACGACCAGGGATACTCCCGCAGCGCTGCTCGGGAGCCATTCGAGGTCGCTTCCGACCTCAACTGCATCGAGAAGCATGCGTTGCAGCGTGGACCCAATGGTGAACTCACGTAGCGGTTCGCCCAACTCGCCTTTGCTGATTCGCAGGCCGTCGGCACCGGTTGAGAAGTCGCCACTGACGGGATTGACACCCGAGTGCAGGCCCGACACGCCCTGAATGAGGACGCCGTCATCGATTGACGAGATGATGTCGGCTTGGTCGCGGTTGCCCGGCACCAGGCTCAAAGCGATCGAACCGACGCCCGGAGTCGACGAGAAGCCACGCACGGCATTGCCCGTCGAGGCTTGGCCAAGGCGTCGGCCGGTATAGCTGTTGTGTGAGAACATCTTCAGCGTGCCATCGCCAATGAGCACGTTGCGGCGAGTGGCGAGGCCTTCGCCGTCGGTTTTGCCTGCGGTGAACGCACGAGCGTCGGTGGGGTCATCGATGAGCGTGATCCCAGCCGCTGCGACTTGTTCGCCGACGCGGTCAGCGAACATCGAACGCCCTTTGAGCACTGCCTCACCTGAGAGGGTCGAGGCGATGATGGCAATGAACTGCGCGGTGACCATGGGGTCGAGAACGACGGTTATGCGCCCGGTCTCGGGTTTACTTGCGCCGAGCAGGCGGGTAGATCGCTCGACCGCCATCGACGCTGCCTTGTCGAGATCAAGCTTGGATGGATCTCGACCGACCGAGTATCCGAAGCCGACTTGGGTTTCGTCGTCGTCACCAGCAATGACCGACGCTGAGACATACGCACCGCATTCGCGGCCGCCGACGCGAATGCCGTTGGTTGTCACGACAGCTGCTTCGCCGACTGAATCGGCGAATTCTGCGGACTCAACAATCATGATCCGCGAATCGCCTTCGCCAGCCATGCGCTCGAGATCGAGCGCGAGAGCGATCTTTGCCTCGGTTTCGAAGTTGGCGACCGCGTCGTCGTACAAGTCGAGGTCGGCGAAGGGGACATTGTCGGGCTCGGCCAATCCCAGGTCAGGATCTACGGTGCCAAAGGTGGCGTTGTCGCGGGCTTCGGACAATGTTGCGTCGATGACGTCGGGGTCAAGGGTTCCGGCCCACGCGAAGCCTTGGCGTTGGTCTTTGATGACCCGAATGCCGATGCCCTGCGATGTTGCAGACGTGAACGATTCGATATCGCCGTCGTAGGCGCGGACTTCGGTGTCGCGTTCGTTGACCGCGATCGCTTCGAGCTGCTCGCCGGCTTTGGCGCGGGCGACAATCGAGTCGCCGAGTTCCAACAATCGTTCGAGCATGTCAGGCAGCCGTTCCGCCGACGGTGAGCGCAGGCACTCGCAACGTGGGGGTGCCGTCGCCCACGGGCACGCCTTGGCCGTCTTTGCCGCAGGTGCCAGGGCTGCCCATAGCGAAGTCGTTGCCGAGCGCGTCGATGCTCATGAGTACCTCGGGGCCGTTGCCGATGAGATTGCCTTCGCGGATGGGTTCGGTGATCTCACCGTTTTCGATGAGATAGGCCTCGGTCATGCCGAACACGAAGTCGCCGCTGACGGTGTTGACCTGCCCCCCGCCGAGCTGGGCGACGAAGATGCCACTGTCGGTGTCGGCGATGATGTCGGCAGGGTCGGTTTCGCCGTTGGCGATGTAGGTGTTGGTCATACGGACCATTGGCAGGTGCTTGTAGCTCTGGCGGCGACCGTTGCCCGAACTTGGGCGGCCTTCGGCCCGGGCGCGCAGTTCGTCCCACATGAAGTCGAGCAACATGCCGTCTTCGATCAGCACGTTGCGTTGGGCCGGGCGGCCCTCGTCGTCGATGGCGTAGGCACCCCATTCGTCTGGCATGGTGCCGTCGTCAATCAAGGTGACGAGCGGGCTCGCGACTTGCTCGCCGACACGGCCAGCGAACACGGTTGCGGACTTGGCGACGAGGTCTGCTTCGAGTCCGTGACCGCAGGCTTCGTGGAACAGCACACCGCCGCCGCCTTTGCCGATCACGGTGGTCACTTCGCCTGACGGTGCTGGGCGTGCACCGAGTTTGGTGATGGCGCGATCAGCGGCGCGCCGGGCGAGCTCGGTGATGTCGTAACGGTCAAACAGCTCGAAGCCGATGCTGTGGCCAACCGATTCGCGGCCGGTCTGCATGCCGGTGTCGCCCATGGCGACGCACGAAACCGAGAAGCGGGTCTTGACTTGGTCGTCGCCGGTGAGCAGTCCGTCGCTATTGGCGATTTGGATACGTCGGCGAAGGTCGCCGTAGCCGACCGAGACCTGTGAGATCGACGAGCCAGCGCCGCGCGCCGAATCGTTGGCGAGTTCAAGCAGTTCGACTTTGCGGGCCTTGGCGACCGATTCAGGAAGCACGCTGACCGTGTTCGGTGATGCGACCTGGCGTTCGCTCAGGGCCACGGTGGTGACTGATCCGTTGCCGTTTCGCGCAGCGTCTGCTGCGGCGGTTGCGGCTTGTTCGAGTCCGGATTGGCTCAGGTCGGCGGTGTGGGCGAAGCCAGTCGATTCGCCAACGACCACTCGTATGCCTGCACCTCGGCTGCGCCCAGAGGTGAGTTCTTCGATGCGGTTGTCGTCGAGAAGCGCACCTGAGGACTGACGGTCTTCGACGAAGATCTCGGCGAACTCACCGCCTCGCCTGGTTGCGGTCTCGAGGGTCTGCGCCAACATGGCCTTGTCGATCACGGTGCTCCTCTTGCGACACGCTCGTCACGTCGTGGTCAGGTCGTGACCTCGACGACGACGATGGTCGTCACTGCGGCTGCGGGTTGCGTATGGTACCCAGGTGCAGATCGAACTCGGGACCCAGGCGCGCGCTGGGTTTGTCGTGTCAGAAGACGACACGGCTGTCGCTCTCGGCACCGGTGAGGTGCCAGTTCTCGCGACGTCGCGTGCGCTCGCGTGGTGCGAGAGCGCCACGTTGCAGGCGCTTCGGCCCGCCATTCCTGAGGGCTCGACATCGGTGGCGATGCGGGTGCAGATCGATCACATCAAGGCAGCTTCAGCTGGTTGTGAGATGACGGCAATTGCCACGCTTGAGCGGATTGAGGGCCGTCGCTATGTGTTCGTGGTGTCGTTGCTCGACGGCGAGGGCGAGATCAGCGCGAGCGGCCGCATTGTGCGGGTGCTGGTCGAAACCGACGATTTTCTCGCCAAAGCTTGCGGCGCCCCCTAACGGGTTGTTGATTCGATGATGGTCATTCGATGACGCTGCGCTCGTCTTTGGTTCTGCTGCTGCGCATTGGTGTCAGCGTTGGTTTGCTGGTCTTTTTGTTTGTCACGGTCGACGTCGATCTCGACACGCTGTGGCCAGACGATGCGGTTGCAGTGATCTGGTTGCTCACCGCATTTGGGTGCATCATTGGATCGGTTGTGGTTGCGTCGTTGCGGTGGACTCACGTGTGTCGGGCTCTGGGCCTTGATGTGTCCGCGTGGCGCATGTTCTGGCACAACATTGCGGGTCAGTTCTTGTCGAACTTTGTTCCTACGACCATCGGCGGCGACGTGTTGCGGGTGTCGCGGCTCGCCAAAGACACCGGTGACAGTCCAACGAGCTTCACGACGGTCATCTTCGAGCGGCTCAGTGGCTGGATGGTGTTGCCTGCCGCGATCTTCACCGGGCTGTTGCTCGATCCGGAGTTGCGGTCGCTTGGTGCGGCGACGCGTGGCAGCGTTGTCGCGGCGACGATCACGTTGTTGACGCTGGTGGTCATCATTGTCGCGGCTGGCAACGACGCCAGCGGGCGTCTGTTATCTCGCTACGAAGGGCCGCTTCGGTGGCTGCACGCAATCCACGAAGGTTTGGCGATTCTGCGGACCCAACCGCGCCAGATCGGGCGAATTTTGCTCACAGGCGCGGCCTATCAGGGGCTGCTGGTGCTGGGGTTTTGGTGCGCGGCGCGCTCGATCGGCATCGAGAGTTTCGGTGTGCGGGCCGCGCTGGCATTTGTGCCGGCTGTGCTGATCGTGCAGGTGTTGCCCCTGGGTATTGGTGGACTGGGCGTGCGCGAGGGTGCGTTGGTGCTCTTCCTCGGTTCACTCGATGTGCCCGATGAGAAGTCGGTTGCGCTTGGTCTAACGATCTACGCGCTCACGTTGGCGACGTCGCTCATTGGCATGCCTTCGCTGGTGTTTGGTGGACGTGGCGCCGAGGCCGACATCGAGCCGGGCACCGATGAATTTTCGGTCTGAGTGAACACAACAACACGACCGCGGTTGTGGGTCGAGGCTGGTGCAATCGGTTCGGTCTATGTCGTCTATTCGATTGTTCGGAATCGGTTCGGTTCAGCGTCGGTGTCGAGCGAGGTGGCCCTGCGCAACGCCGACCGGATCATTGATCTTGAGAAGACGATCGGGCTATGGGTCGAACCTGATGTGCAGCGGTGGTTCATCGATTGGACTGCGTTCATGCAGTTCTGGAACTTGTTCTATGGCTTGTTTCACTTCTTGGTGACGTTCTTGGTGCTGGTGTGGTTGTGGAAGCGCCATCCGGTCGCGTACCGGTTGTGGCGGACCGCCGGTCTGGTTGCGACATCGACGGCGATCGTTGGCTATGCGGCGTTTCCGTTGATGCCTCCGCGTTTGCTCGCCGATTGTGGTGAGTTTGGTGGCTGTCGGCTTCCGGCTGAGTTTGTGGACTCGGTGGTCGAACTCGGTGGGTTGTGGTCGTTTGAGAGTGAAGGTCTCGCGGCAGTTTCGAATCAATATGCGGCTATGCCAAGCCTGCACATCGGGTGGGCTTTGTGGTGCGCCCTTGCGGTGTGGTTCACCTCGGGCAGCCGGCCGCTTCGGGTTGTTGCGGCTGCGTACCCGGCCCTGACACTGTTTGCCATTGTCGTTACGGCGAACCATTACTGGTTCGACGCGGTCGGCGGAGTTGCCGTGGTCGGCGTTGGTTGTGCAGCGAGTTTGGCGGTTGCCCGGCTGCGTGGGGTCGCATCGCCGGCTGGGGTGGTGGCCGAGGTCGACCGCTGGCCGGCTTCGGCTCCTGGCACGCGGAGCGATACCTTTGTGACCGGTGCTGATTGATCAGATCCGCCAGCCTGCCGACCTGCGTCGATTGGCCGCTGGCCAACTCGATGAGCTGTGCGGAGAGCTGCGCGGCCATATTCTCGATGCCGTTGGCGACCATGGCGGGCACCTGGGCTCGAATCTGGGCATTGTTGAGCTGACGGTTGCGCTGCATCGGGTGTTCGATTCGCCACATGATGTGTTGCTGTTCGATACGGGGCATCAGGCGTATGTCCACAAAATGCTCACTGGGCGTGTGGCCGGCTTCGCCTCGTTGCGTGATACCGACGGTTTGTCTGGCTACCCCGCTCGGGCCGAGAGTGAGCACGACTGGGTCGAGAACAGTCACGCATCGACGGCGCTCAGTTATGCGCACGGCCTAGCGGTCGCGTTTGGCGCTGACCTGGCGAATACTCGCAAGGTCATCGCGGTGGTCGGTGACGGTTCGATGACCGGCGGCATGGCGTTTGAGGGGCTGAACAATCTCGGCCATTCAGCAAGCGATGTCACGATTGTGCTGAACGACAACGGACGCTCGTATGCGCCGACGGTCTCGCGACTGACCGAGAGCTTGGCCAAGTTGCGGGTCAACCCAACCTTTGTGCGTCAGCAGAACCGACTTGAGCGGCTGATTGCCGATGTTCCCGTGGTCGGCCGTGACGTCGAGCGGGCGATCGAAGCGACCAAGGCCGCCGTTCGTGAGATGTGGGAACCGACATCGTTTTTTGAGAATCTCGGTGTGCGCTATACCGGTCCCTTCGATGGCCATGACATTGCGGCGCTTGAGCGTGCGTTGCGCAATGCGGCCGAGATCGATGGTCCGGTGGTGGTGCACGTTCGCACGCAAAAGGGCCGCGGTTACGCGCCTGCCGAAAATGACCCAGTGAAGAAAATGCATGACACGGGGCCGTTCAACGCAGCTCCTGCTGCTGATGCTGCGACGGCTACTGGGTCGGCGGCGGCTGCGGGGGTGCCGCGTGGCAAGTACACGGCTGCGTTTTCTGAAGCCATTCTCAAAGCTGGCGAACGTACCCCGAACCTGGTGGCGCTGACCGCTGCTATGCCCGACAGCACTGGGCTGCTTCCGTTTGCCGAGCGTTTTCCTGATCGATGCATTGATGTCGGCATTGCCGAACAACATGCCGTTACCGCTGCGGCCGGCATGGCGATGGGCGGGCTGCGACCTGTCGTTGCCGTCTATTCGAGCTTTTTGACTCGAGCGATCGACCAGGTCATGCTCGATGTTGGATTGCACGAGCTTCCGGTGATCTTCTGCGTCGACCGAGCTGGCGTAACCGGTCCTGATGGGCCGTCGGCGCATGGCGTCGCTGATCTGGTGTTGTTGACCAAGGTGCCGGGCATGACGGTGTTGGCTCCTTCGTCTTATGACGAGGTGTCGGTCATGCTTGACGATGCGCTGGAACTCGACGGTCCGGTGGCGATCAGGTGGCCCCGCACGAGTGCGCCGATCGTTGGCGAACATGAGGTCGGAAGCGGCCTGTCGGCGCGGCTCATCGTCCGCGGCACCGATGTGTGTGTGTTGGCTGTCGGCAAGATGGTCGAAGCGGCCACCGCTGCGGCTGAAGAGCTCGAAGCGGCGGGCATTTCAACGACGGTGTATGACGTGCGTTGCGCCAAGCCGCTTGATCCAGTCATGGTGCAGGCTGCCGGCTCGTATCGCCTGGTGGTGACAATCGAGGACGGGTTGCGTGCTGGGGGAGTTGGCGCAGCGATCGCCGACGAACTGGGCGAGCTCGTGGATCCGCCACGGGTGCGGGTTCTGGGGCTTCCGGACACCTATATCCGCCATGGCGACCCTGACGTGCTTCTCGCGGAGTTAGGGCTCGATGCGGCCGGCATCGTCGCTGAGGTTCAACGCCTGAGTTGATACGATGGCGGCCTCTTCGGGGGTGTAGCTCAGTTGGCTAGAGCGCGTCGTTCGCAACGACGAGGTCGGCGGTTCGATTCCGCTCACCTCCACCAATTTCCGTATTCGCGAACATGGCGGCTTCTCGCTGGGCTTTGATCGACAAACCGTCAGCATCACGACCCGTCACCTTCCATGCGGACCCCAGGTGTTGTTCACCATCCTTCGGCGGGCGACAAAAGGGGCCCGTTCCCCAAACTAGGATGCAGCGATGACTGCACCAGCTGAAGAATCCACAATTGACGTTGAGGAGTCAGATCTGCTGACGGCTGAGGAACAAGAAGACCTCCTAGCCGCCGAAAGTGATGCTGAGTCGGTTGCGTATTCAGGGCAAGACTTTGATGTCCATGGGCTGGTTCGACGACTTCGACAGGGCCACGTCCTTATTCCAACGTTCGGTCACGAAAACGTGGACATCGTTAGCGCTGGCTTTCAACGTTCCTTCGTATGGAACCGTCCACAGATGGATCGTTTCATTGAATCGATTCTGCTTGGATATCCCGTACCTGGAATCTTTCTAATCAGGCAGGCCGACAAGCGACACTTGGTTCTCGACGGCCAGCAGCGCCTGACCACATTGCAAGCCTTCGAG
>CALDYC010000049.1 GCA_937941245.1 uncultured Acidimicrobiales bacterium
TAGGTCAGGAGTTCAATTCTCCTCTCGGGCTCCAACCGCATCGTTGCAACAAGTTTGCGAGGTGTAGAGCGAATTCTAGTGAAAGCACAGCGCTTGTAGAGCGACTAGTGTTGCTAGGAACGGCCAGACCGGCAACGGCACCCAACGAGGAATGCGCAAAGACACCACCGACCTCGACCCCGTCAACGCACTCACCACTTGGCTCGACCACGCCGGAATCGAAACCGGCCCGATCTTCCGCCCCGTCGATCGCCATGGCAACATTGCCAACCGTGCGATGAGCGACCGTGCTGTATCGGACGCAATCAAGACTCGAGCGGGAGCCGCTGGCCTTGACGCTTCCGCAGTGTCCGGTCACTCCCTGCGCCGGGGCGCAGCAACCACCGCGAAACGGAACGGAGCAGACGCGCTCACCATCGCCCGAGCGGGAGGCTGGGCCGATGGCTCACGCACCTTGCATCGCTACATCGAAACCAGCGATCCAATCAGCGAAACGCCATTATTAGGACTATGAGTACGCAGGAGGGTGAAGGTGACGGGCGCAACCGTGGGCCTTTATCTATCGGCTTCAGTCCTGCGTTCTCCAGCGGAGGTCTGCATCGTCATCCTGACTGGCAGCGGGAGCGAAATGGTGTCTTTGCGGCGCTGAGCTATCTGTGTGATTCGGAAATTGTGATGCCATCGGCGACGGATGCCGAAGAGCTTTTCACTTCTGAGAGCTACTGGAAGTCGGCCGACCTCCACATAGCGTTCGGTCCAGCACCAGAGGTCGAACGGGTCGAGTTGGAGAACTACCTCGCCGCCTCGACGGAAGTGCCGCGTGGTATCCCGACGGCTTGGTGGGGGATTGACCGGCCGGTGGCTCACTTGTACAAGCGGTACGACGCCTGGGTTCTGGGTGTAGAGAGACCGTTTTCGCTCGACGGTCGCGTTGTGCTCGTCCCTGACTGGGAGTTTCAAGAGATCCAGGGCGCACTCCTTCGGCTCGCTAGGTTCATCGACACAGAGATGAACCGACCAGCGCGGATCCCGCTGCAGGGACCCGACGACGTGACTCCCGTAGTCCGAATCCGACCCGCCGGATGGGACGATTTTGATCTTCATGCGATGGTTAGGTGGCTCGAAGCCCGAGGTGTGGCGGTCGAGCTGTCGGATAGTGCCGAGCTAGTTGAAGGCGAACAAGTCCATCTGGCAGTTGTGGCAACGCCAAACGAAGTCATTGACGCCGAGCACTCTTCGGCAGTTTTTGCGGCTCAGATCGTGAAGCATGGGGTGCCCACGTATGCGGTCTCGGAGACTCCTTTCCTAGCGGCACGGAGCTACTTGCCTTTTGCTTTCGGCGGCGGAGCAAGGGATGGAGCTGCCGTTAACGCGGAACAGATCGAGAGGTTCGCTCGTATGGTTGCTTCCGTGTCACGAAAGGACTTCGGGTGGAACGATGCCTACTTCTCATGTTTCCTCTCGCACAGCAGTACTGACAAAGACCTCGTCCGGGCGGTCTACGGCGGTCTGTCGACGCATGGTGTTGCCTGTTGGCTGGATGAGCATCAGCTGGTTGCCGGAGATGGACTCAACGAGGAGATCACTAGAGGGATCCACTCCACCGACAAGCTCGTCCTTTTCTGCTCCGAGGCATCTCTTGGCTCGTGGTGGGTTGGTTCAGAAGTTGAGCACGCTCTGGCGCGTGAACGACAACTCCATGCAAACGGCAACAGCGTGAAGCTACTGGTGCCAGTCGACCTCGACGGGACAATCCTCTCTGACGAGCACGTCAGTCATGCTTGGGCCGGCACTATCCGCCAGAGGGTTGTGAAGCCATACACGGGGAGTGTCCACGACATCGTCGATGCAGTCTTGAGGGCACTCACCGTCGAGCGCACGAATAACCTTCCACCGAAGCGGCTGTAAGGCGCTTGCCATGGAGGCAGAGCGAGCTGCGTATTGGAGGCGCTACTCCGAGGAATTGGCTGAGCAGCTGACAGCCAACGACCGAATCGTCTCTTTCACGCAGAACTCGGCTGTTATCGGAGCGTTTGCCGAAGCCTCCATAATTCAGCTGGTACGCCGCATGGTTGCGCCCTATCGGTGTTCGACCGGCTCGATCATCTCATCGGGCGACAGCTCTGGGACAGAGTCGCTCAAGCAGCTCGATCTAATCCTTTGGATGCCTAGCCCCTACCCCGCCATCTTCGAGAGTGGTGACTTTGCTCTCGTTCCAGCGGAGAGTGTGCTCGGGGTCGTAGAGGTCAAACGGTCGCTCTACAACAAGGTTGGAACTAACCTGCGAAGCACGCTCGACTGGGTGGAGGCGCGCTGTGAGGGGGTGCCCCAGCCTGCCGCCATCGCACACGAGCTGATTCTGAATAGCCAGCCTGAGGCAAGCCGCTACTTGGATCGTGAAGATTGGAAGCCGGACCCCTTCCACCTCGCCTTGGGTGTCGTTTGCCTACGGAGTGCACACCAACGAGATGCTGAGTTTGAGGCACTGGTTGAGGAAGGTCGTGCCGTATGTTTGCAAACAAGGTCCGACGATCATCTCGATCCCATTCCATCTCACCTCATGCACTTGGTCGAGTTTCTCCGCCAAGTCAAGATCAGAGCCGATCGAAAGCTGCGGCTCGATGCGGCCTTCCTCGCTCCACTTGTGGACGGTAGTCAGCGCGACCAGCCGCCTGGGTCACTGAGAAGGAACAGTTAGCGGCTGGTCGTTTAGGCGAGCTACTCATCCAGCGCCTCGATAGTGACATGTCGGAAGCACAGCTCGTTCGTGGGGTGTTTTGTCCCAGCTTCTATGCCATGACGGACTTGCACGTCGATCGTCGCCGTGTCGGGTGGTACTCGCTCAGAGCCAACCGTGCCCGGCAGGCTTTGGAATTCGCGCTCGTTGAAGCGAACCGCAGGCGAAGATCGCAAACCCGACGTTGGGCAGATCCTCATCGACCTTGTCGTAGCCGCCGATGAGAATTTCTGCCCACCACTGGCTGATGCCGCACAGCAAGTCGGCCGGTCAACCCATCGATGGCCCCCACGTCGCAGCCGTGCCACCAGGGCCGCACGTCGCGCTAGCCTGCGATCGCACCGATCCAATGCTGCCCCGCTGAGCGGAGGGCGCTTGCTCATGAGGTTCCTTCGCTTGGGTTGTGAGAGCGTGAGCAACCCGTCGGCGAAGATATGCACGCATGGCCGGCAGTCATCGTCCCAGTGGCAATCGCTAAGCTCTCGCAATGTCAGGCCTTGCTCTCCCAGATTTGACGGCGCCCAGAATTGCGGTGATGATCTCGTTGCTCAGTCTGCTCATATCTGGCGCAGCGCTAAACCAGAGCGCTCGGTCTAATGAAATCGGATCTGAGGCAAACGCCATAGCCGAGAGAGCTAACGAGTTGGCAGCGACGGACCGCGTGACAAACGTTATCGTCGATCCTCCCGATGGGGCAGATCCGGAAGGCACTCCGTACGTGACATCTCGAAGACTCGCAGTTGGATTCACTGGCAGGCTTCAATTGGCTGTGGCGATCTCAAACCCGTCAAACACGGACTGGGGCCTTGAGATGGCCTCGGTGCATCTGGCAGGCGTGCCGTCAAACGGGTCGATGAAACGCCTTCTCCACGAGTCGAATTTTGACACTTTATCTGGGAATCCAACATTGGCGCCGCGCTCAGCAAGTGAGCTCGCCCTTGACCTCACCGACGAGGCATGCGCGAAGGAGCATGGCGGGTTTATCCTGGTCGGTATTACGCCCGTCGGGAAAGACACAGTTGAGTTGTCCATCCCGTATGAGGAATACGAGCTATGGGTCGACGATTCCGACTATCCCGTGAAGCTCGACTGTGCGTAGCGGCTGCCTTCCAACCGGTGAGGCCGCTGTCAAGAATCGTGATGATGCATCGTGTCTCACGACTGTCAGGTGGTCCCATGCCTTATTCGTTGATGAGGCTGACCGAGTGCGGTACGACTGGCATCCCTTCGTCACTTCAGTGATCCCATTCCCACACGTACATATCGACGATGCGAAAGCACACCTGCCACCGGGACCGATCCTTCTCGGGGATGTGCTGGTTGCATCATTGGAGTACGGAGCGTTGCCGATCTCGGCCGACTGTAGGAGTCGGCTCAACGACGCTCGAACGGCGTTTGAGGCCACGGCCGAGTGGGGTTGCCAATAGGTCAGGAGTTCAATTCTCCTCTCGGGCTCCAACGTTGCAGTGCCGGCGATTTCCGGAGCGGCACTGGTGAAGTCGTCAGTAGCACAGCGCTCTGGCAGCGCGTTCCGGGCGGCTCAGCAATTCATTCTGAGTGTCACCAGGGCAATAGGTGCACGGTTGGTTTAGAGGGCAGCAGAGCTGCGAGCCGCGTGAGGTCCTGCGCATCGCCGGTCACGATGTCGAGTCCGTGTTGGTGTGCTGCGAGAGCCAAGTGGGCGTCGACCACATCAGCGGTCTGGGACTTTGCGAGTAACTCGCCGACGAGACGACCATGACGGAGTGGGTGAGTGGTGACGCCGTGAAGGAATCGAGCGAGTCGGGCCTCCCGAGCGCCTTGACGCCATGCTTGGGCGATCACTGGTTCGGTCGTGTGGAGTGTTCGTTGCTTTTGCGCAGCCCGTTCGAGAAAGGTCTTCGCCCGACGATCGCCGCGGTCCACAGCGACGAGAAAGCCGGTGTCGACGATCACGAAAAGAAGCGGTCCATTTCGGCAAGTTCCTCTGCTGTTGCGGGCCCGGCATCTGCCACCCACGCGTTGACGAACTCGTTCATAGCGTCGCGACGTGCGGTTTCTTGAAGGAAGTGATCTAGGGCGATCCGGACCAGTTCCGATCGCCCTCCGTAGTGGGATTCAACCGCTGCTATTGCTTTGTCTTGCGTGTCCGTGAGACGCACATGGAGAACGGTCTGCTAGGTCGCTGCCATTCGCCGAATGTAACACGACCGTGTTACAAGTCGCAGTGGCAGTTCGAAGACCCGAGATCGCTACAGCAACTAATTGTGAGCACAGCGCTCATCCGGCTTCCGCTTCAAAGAGCCTGGATGCCTCGTAATGAATCGGTCAGGAGTTCAATTCTCCTCTCGGGCTCGAAGATTGGTGTTGCTACTTTAGTAACGAAATGTTACTAAAGTAGCTGAATGGATGTTTCGGCGCCGATCACCGCTGCCATGCCAGGTGTCGCTGGTCACGTTGTTGCTGCGCTTCTCCCCACAACGGAACCGCGGACCGAGAGCGAAGTGGCGCGGGCATGCCGTTCGGTGAGTCGCCCCGGCGTCCGAAAGGCGCTGCACCGGCTCACAGCGACCGGAGTCGTTCTCCGGGTGCCCGGCGGCTATCTGTTGAATCGCGATCATCTCGTCTTCCCGGCCTTGGAGCTACTCGATGGGCTGCATGGCAAGCTGCGGCAACGTATCAACAACGCCCTTGATGAGTGGGGTGCAGAGGTAGCGGTGGCGGGGCTCTTTGGTTCCACGGCTCGCCGAGACGGTGACGCCGATAGTGATATCGACGTATTGGTTATCTCAGACGATCCCTCGCTAGACGATTTCGCTCTGCATCTTGCCGATCAGGTCTACCGATGGACCGGCAACGACTGCCACATCATGGCCTTGTCGACTAAGGAGGTAAGGCGAATGAGACGCGCTGGTGAACCGATCGTGCACGAGTGGAACCGGGACTTCGAACCGATCGTGGGAGTGATCGGCGATGTACTTGCGCCTCGGGGCAAGGCTTCCGCGTGAACGCAAAGAAGGCGAATCGCACGAGGAGCTGCAACCGGAACGATGCTTTTCAGTTTCTCGCACGAGCCCAAGGTCACCTCGAAGCCATCGACCTATTGCAGGAGGATCTTCCGGACTCTGCGGCGAATCTTGCCATTTCGGTAGCGATCAATGCGAGCGATGCGGTCTGCTGTGCTCGTCTAGGCAGGCACAACCAGGGCGCCGACCATCGAGCCGCAGTCGAGCTTCTTCGCTCAGTCGCACCCGCTGGTGAGCAGATGGCAAAGGATCTCGGACGTATCTTGGCGAAGAAGTACGACACTGAGTACCGACAAACAGCGCTGTCGGTCACTGATGCCAGGAAGGTCGTCGAGTGGTCCAGGAGGCTTGTGGCGAGCGCTCGCGAGGCAGTTGAACGCGCCTAGATGTGCTGCAGGTGGCTGATCAGAAATGCGGCGAGAGCACGGCATAAGTCGACCTTGGGCAAGGGACCCGCCCCACATCGTGGATTCAACGGAAGCGCTTCAGGCGTCCATCTGACGCAGTGCGACCTGAACGCCTGGCTGGTTCATGTCCGGCGTGCCCGCCCCGAAGTAGACCGCGGAAATCCAGGCTTGCCACGTCTCGCCAGCATCGAGCGCCTCGGCGACGGTGGCGGCGTCGCTGGCGGGTATGTATCCGATCTTTCCAGCCACCATTGGTACGTGGACTTCGACGGCGTTGGGGTCGTGTTCGTGGTCTGGGTTTCGCCGCAAGATAGCGGCGATGTGTTCGGCCCCGCCGTCGGTTTCGGCTAGAGCGGCAGCGATCCGGTGAATCGTTTCGGGGTAGCCATCGGCGAAGCTGACGCCGACAACACGGAGGTATCGAGCGAAACGTGTTGGTGGTTCTGGCGCAGGTGTTGGGGGAGCGTAGAGACTCTCGCCGGTCCGTTGGTCTGTGTGCCGCCCGCAGTAATGGTCGAGAGGTTCGCCTGTTTCTGTTTGCGGACGGTTGCTCTGCCGGAACTTTCGAGTTGATTTGCATGGACCCCGGCTTTGGTTCGACCCTCACAGCGCAGTGCTACATCGGGGTCAGGTGGGGGCGGTTCGGGCAGGGGCTCGTCGATCGGTTCCGATGGACGGTCGCTTGCGGACGCGAGCTTTGCAGCGCATCGATAATGGCTCCACCCGTAGTGATCGGTATTCGCAATTCGATCTATGTCCTCATGAATCGAGGCACCGCAGAGGCTGCACCAACTGTCGAAGCGGCTGAACATGACCGAAGGGTGCGGGAACAGCTTGGGTGGCTGAGGTGCGTCTGCCGCGGCACTTGTGGGCAGTTCGAATCGGCGACGCAACCGGGGCCTATAGCTGGATATGTAGGCATCGATCTGCTTGGGGGTCGGTTCGACTAGCGCTGTCGTGTGCTCGCTAAGAGTGGCGCTCATCGTTGCGATAGCGGGCCGGAGATCAGAGAGCCCCTTCACGGCTGCGGTGTCGTAGCCCTCGATATCGAGAACGTCGAGTGCTTCGACTTTGGCGCGGTTGTCCGTGTAGCTGGCACCGAGCTTGGCGAGAATCACACGGCGTCGTTCGGCGATGTCGTCCTTGGACTCGGTCGCCACCTGAGGTGGTGGTGAGGTCTTGTCCTTTGGTCGGCGTCGCTTGAACAGTCCCATGGGCGCGGATTCTGGCGAAGATCTAGCTCGAGCGCAAGGCGCGCCCGCAGACCGTGAACAGGTAAGGGCATGTGCAGCCAAGCGAGTACGGGTCCTACACATACCCGTTCTTTTGCTGTCGATTTCTCGTGCCGACGCACCTTTCGACGAACTTCCTTGCCTCTTCAATCAGACGTTGGGGCGCCTCATAGAGGTCTCGCGCGATGCTTGCTTTCGAAATCTCATGACGCTCTGCTGGGGAAAGAGAGCGCGACGTTCAGTTCCGAGGTGTCGATCGAGGTCTTCGAAGAAGGGCGGTGAGGCAGCGTCGTCACCGAATGCCAGTCACCTCGTGTGATCAACTGTGCGCGGTTTGCTCCCGTCGTAACTCAACCGCCTGGTCGAGCAGCCCTGATCGTCGCAAGTAGCCTGCGGCAATGACCAACGCCCTGACTCGTGCAGCGTTTCGAAACCTGAACAAAGTGGTTGCGCCCGCGGTCAAGGCCGGCATCGCCAATCCGCTTCCGGTTGGAGTTGGGCTGGTGGTGATCGAAACCACCGGACGCGTGTCGGGAAAGGTCCGACAGGTGCCTGTTGTTGGCGTGCGATTTGGTCAACAGGTGGTCGTGTCGACGGTCCGCGATACCTCGCTCTGGATGAAGAATCTCGAGTCTGATGATCAGGCTGGCGTCTGGCTTTGTGGTCGCCATCGCTCAGCTACGGCGACGGTCACCCGTGGTCCGCTGAACATCGTTCGGCTAGATACCCGGCCCCGGGACGCCGACTAGGCCAAAGCACCACGGGTCGCAGCAACCGGGCAGACTTAGCGCGTGAACTACGTCGTGTCACACGCGATCCCCGCTGTTGATGAGTTCTGCGAGTTGCGGATCGAAGCTGGCCTGTCTGCGATGGATCGACACGCGGCAGCGAGCGCGCTGCCACGGTCGCTGCATGCGGTCACGATCAGAGACGGCGACCAGCTCATCGCAATGGGCCGAATCGTCGGCGACGGCCTACACGTGCAAGTCGTCGATATCGCCGTCAAGCCGGCATGGCAGGGCAACGGCCTGTCACGAATCGTGATGGAAGACATCATGAGCTTTATCGAGACGCTGCCCACCAGCACCATCGTGAATCTGTTCGCTGACATCGACTGGTTGTACGGCAAGTTCGGGTTCGTCGTCCCAACCCACACCACAGGCATGTCCCTGCACCGAGGCGCGGATGGCGAACATCAATCCTTTGATGCCGTCGAGCAACGGAGGCCGGGCCCGGATCAAGTCTGATGTTTAGCAAGCACACCCGCCGTTCCGGTCGGACCAACAAACAACGCGTCGCTACCAAGATCGAACGGCTCAAGGCAGGTGACAAATGGGAACGAAACCGATCTCTGCTCGGCTCTGTCGCCGGTCTAGCTGTCGGCATCAGGTCCGCGATCGAGGCCCGACACGATCTGCCAATCACGGATCAGCTAGCGCACATGTTCTTTGCCGTGTTGTTCCTCGGACTCGCCACCGTCGCAGCCGTCCAGCTGGGCGTCTACGTGTTCCATCGCGGCAGAAGGTGATGCTGGTGGATACCAATCCGGCGGTTCACCAAGTGGTACCCGATGGCGACGCGGGCGATGCCAACCCTGATCTGTGCTGCCCCCCCGATACCCCCGACGTCGAGCTCGGGGTTATCCCCGATGGCGTAAATCCCAACGTCGTGGCACGATGCACCCATGCTTGCAAACCACCAACCCGCAGCAATCGAGAACCCGAGGTCAGCTAAGCGATGACGACCATTCTTGAAGTAGCGGAACTACGCAAGGTCTACTCACGCACGCGGCGAGACCCGGTCGTAGCGGTCAAGGGGCTTGATCTCACCATCGGGACCCAAGGCACGGTTCACGGCTTCCTCGGCCCGAATGGGTCAGGAAAGACAACGACGATCCGGTGCCTGCTCGGTCTGGTCCGCCCATCGTCGGGGCGCGCCAGCGTTTTCGGCGAGAACAGCACCACCAGTTTCCACAAGATTGCGCATCGAGTCGGCGCAATTGTTGAGAACCCAAAGATGTTCCCCAACTTCTCGGGTCGTAAGAATCTCGAGCTGCTTGCACGCCTGGCGGCTCTGCCACGCAGTGAAGTCGATCGGGTGCTCACGATTGTTGGCCTCGCTGACCGTGGCGAGGACAGCTTCGAGAGCTACTCATTGGGCATGAAGCAGCGCCTGGCCATCGCTGGAGCGCTGCTCAAAGATCCCGACCTGCTGATTCTCGATGAGCCAGCCAACGGGCTCGACCCAGCGGGCATCGCCGAGATGCGCGTGCTGATCAGATCGATTGCTGACCAAGGGAAAGCGGTGCTCGTTTCGAGCCATCAGCTCGCCGAGATCGAACAGGTCTGCGACGAGGTCACCATTATCTCAAACGGCGAGCTGGTTAGTTCAGGATCGCTCGACCATGTGCGGTCATCGGCCGGAAGCACCCGAGTTGTTGTCTCGATTGCTGATCGCACGCAAGCCATTCAGACGTTGACGTTGGCAGGATTAGCAACCGAAGCGTTGCCGAACCCAACTGATTTCACCGTCGACATCGCCCCATCGGATGTCAGCGAAATCACCCGGCTGCTTGCTGCCAACAATCTGTACCTCGAGGGGCTTCGGGTTGACAAGGCGACTCTCGAATCGGCGTTTCTCAATCTGACCGGATCCCCGCCTCCGCCTCCGACCGGTCCACCTCCTGCTCCATCTGGCCCGTCCGGCACGAACACCCACGAGGTCAACCAATGAAGGCACTCATCGCTGCCGAAGCTCAGAGGCTCACATCGCGCCGCATGACCCGTTTCTTTCCACTCGGTCTTGGCGCTCTCATGGTCATCGGTGTGGTGATCGCGATACTGACGTCGGGCGACTCTGGACCGGACTTCGTCAACGACATCGCATCGGGCTATACCGACAATCCCGATGACAACAGCACATTGGTCCTTGGCCCAATGGGCTTCCTCGTTCCGATCATGGCGTTCGTGATCGGAGCGTCGTTCTTCGGCGCCGACCAAAAGGCTGGTGTCATCGAGCACCTGCTCACCTGGGAACCTCGACGAAGCAGATTGTTGCTCGGCCGGCTCGTCGGCGGAGCCGTCGCTCTGTTCGCCATCACTGCGCTGCTGTCAGCGTTCCTCGTCGGGCTGCTCTATCTGCTGTCGAGCACAACCGGCACCACCGATGGTGCGACAGATATCTGGCTGACAGTGCTCGGCGCAATCGTGCGATCGGGAATCACCGGGGCGATTTTCTTCGTCCTCGGCATGGGCGTGACCGTGCTCACGAACAACTCGGTGGCCTCGATCGTCGGCTTCCTGATCTACGTCTTCATTATCGAGACCGCATTGTTGGCTCCGCTGCTGCCAAAGGTCAGCCTGTGGTTGCCTATGCAAAACGCCGACGCCTTCGTAGCCCGCAACGGGGTCGGCGGGGCAACGCTGTTCAGATCCGAGACGATCAATGGCCTCCAACTCGACTTCCACCACGGGTGGGTCGCCGCCGGACTACTTCTTGCTGCATGGGCAGCGGTCGCCTTCGTCATTGCCATCGGCGTGTTCAGCCGTCGAGACATCGACTAAACCGGGAAGAGCGTCGAGAACCGGTCACAGTGTCATCGTGGAACTACTCGTCATGCGTCATGCCAAGTCCGATTGGAGCGCCCGTCAAGCTGACTTCGATCGGCCACTCAACCGGCGAGGCGAGTTGGCGGCCCAGCGAATGGCCGAGTGGCTCGACGACCAAGATCTCATTCCGGACCGGGTCCTGAGTTCGTCAGCGTTGCGCACACGCACCACTGCTATGGCGGTGGTGCGCCACTGCCATGTCGACTTGGCGAAGGTGGACTTCGATGACGAGCTGTATCTCGCGAGCGCGGTCGTCTGGCGTGACGTTGCGGTTGCATGCACCGACGAACGGGTGCTGCTGTGCGGTCACAACCCGGGACTAGATGAACTGGTCGACTACCTCGCGTCGGGACACGCGCCGCTCAGCGCTAGCGGCAAGCTGATGACAACTGCGGCAATCGCCCACTTCCGGCTACGAGGAAGTTGGACATCACTCAGCCCCGAGACCTGTGAGCTCGTTTCGCTCACCCGGCCTCGAGAAATCGACGACGACTGAACAGCAAAGACTGAGCGGCAATGTCAGGCGACCAGGCAATGAAGGCTGGCGGGACCGGCCTTTGTCGAACTAGACAAGCCCGATGGAGCAACGCGAAATCGGTGACCGGATCGAGATCGAAGCCCGACTCAATGACTACGCCAGTGCAGTCGATCGCCAGGACTGGAACCTGTATCGAAGTGTCTTCACCGCCGATGCACACGTGGATTACGTGTCCGCCGGTGGCATCGCCGGCTCAGTTGACGAGGTCGCCGATTGGTTGGGTGAGACCATGCCGATCTTCGCCTGCGCAATGCACCTCATCAGCAACGTGCGGATCACCTTCTCTGACGATGATCATGCGAATGTCGAGGCGATGTTTCACAATCCGATGTTGTTCGCTGGCGACGGATCGTTCCAGACCGGCGGTTGGTACCACCACGAGATGGTGCGCACTCGCAACGGGTGGCGCAGCGCGAAGCTGACTGAGGAGTGCTCGTATTTTTCGGGCCTGGACGATTCACGCGTCGTTGACAGCCAGTGATTCGGTTCACACCGGCTGGGGTCGACCTACGATGACGTGGTGACGTCGATCGAGCCAACCGGATCAAACCCACTCACGAAGTTCGGCGCCGGTCCGGCCATTCTCGGCCTCGGCGTGGGGTTGTTCGTGCTGACTCGCATTATCAACTGGCTTCCACTTGGACTGATCGATGGGTTCCTCAACGCAATCCTGTGGCCGGCCATCGTGGTCTGTGTAGGTGTCGGTGGTTTCATGACGTGGCGTAAGTTCTCGAAGGAGCCCTGAGCCGTCCCACCCAAGCTCGCGAGGTGTCACGCCGAGTCGAGAGCGCGACAATGCTCGGGTGCAACCTTCACACCGATCGGCGATCGCTCCGTTTCATGTCATGGAAGTGTTCGCCGCGGCCGAAGAACGAGCCGCTGGCGGGGACGAAGTCGTCCGGCTCGAAGTGGGCCAGCCAGCAACTGCAGCGCCCTCTGGAGTGATCGCTCGAGCGCACGCCTTGCTCGACACCGATCGACTTGGCTATGGCAGCGTGCACGGCGAACCAGAACTCCGTGGCCGACTCGTTGAGCACTACCGCGACTGGTACGGCCTTGACATTGATCCAAACCGTTTCGTGGTCACCGTCGGAGCGTCAGGTGCGTTCACCCTTGCGTTCCTGGCAGCCTTCGACGCTGGCGACCGGGTCGGCGTGACTATCCCGGGTTACCCGTGTTATCGAAACGCGCTCCAAGCGCTCGGTGTCGAGGTAGTTCCGCTGATGACGACCTTGGAGGACAATTTCCAGCCAACGGTTGAGCTTCTTGATGCAGCGGGTCCCCTTGACGGTGTGATGATCACGAGCCCGTCGAATCCGACTGGAACGATGATTGATGACTCGAGGCTGGCTGCGATCGCCGCATGGTGTGCCAGCCAGAACACAACGCTGATCAGCGATGAGATCTATCACGGCCTGACCTATACCGGCGCGGCGAGCACGGCCCTCGCGCACGATGACGACGTCATCGTCGTGAACAGTTTCTCGAAGTATTTCTCAATGACCGGATGGCGCCTTGGGTGGCTCGTGCTTCCCGAGTCGCTTATCGCACCGGTTTGCAAGTTCGCGGCAAACTTGCTTCTGGGACCAACGACCCTGTCACAGCTCTCAGCCGCCGCTGCGTTTGACTGCCATGACGAGCTGCAGGGCCATATCGGCCGGTACCGCGTCAACCGGTCGATACTGCTCGACGGGCTTCCGGGCGCAGGGCTCGATCGGCTCGCCCCTGCCGAGGGTGCGTTCTACGTGTATGCCGACGTCAGTCACCTGACCAACGACAGCCAAGAGCTGTGTCGGCGGTGGCTTGCCGAAATTGGCGTTGCCGCCACACCAGGCATTGACTTCGATCCATACAACGGCCAGCGCTTCGTGCGCCTTTCGTTCTGCGGTGCGACCGCAGACATGCATCGAGCGGTGGCCCTGTTAACCGAATGGTCGAGCTCGCGACCGTGAAGAGCTGACGTCGCGACCTGAGACCAAACACCTCACACGCGCCCTGACGCTGCGATGCGATCGACCGCGAGTCGATACGGCTAGCGCAGACCGCACTCGTTGAACTCATGGGGCTGGGGCCCGTAGCCGCGCTCGATCGCCCGGTCTCTGAACTCGACCATGCCGGGAAATTGCTCAAACCAGTCGAGACGATCTTGCTGTTCATCGGTGAGTGCCTCGACTCGAAGAACGAATGCAGAAAACGACTCGGCGAAGTCTTCTTCGGGGGTCGACGCTGCGTAGGAACCGAAGAACCCGCGGTCGCGAATGCACCGAGTCTCACCGTCGGACTCATTGTCCGCCTGGTCAGCGAACGGATCAAACGTGTCGATCCACTGTGGCCAGAACCGGTCAACCCAGTCCACCATCAGCGCGTCCTCAATGTGACAACCCTCGCCGTTGTAATAGGTCTGACACGCATCTGGCCCGACGGTGCGATCGAGCTGGTTCGGAGTGCTGTTGAAGACGTGTGAGAACTCGTGCGCCATTGTCAGGGTGAACTCGTCTTGGGATTCGTTGGCAGCGGCAATGTTGACGGCCATCTGAAAGACCGAACCCTGCTCGTCAGCACTGGACACGAATGCGAGCGTGTCGCTCGCCTCTGCTCCGTTTGGTTCATAGCCAGCGAACACGGCGAGGTCATTGAGCTGTGCTGGCGGTGTGAGATCCGAGAGGATTTGCCACGCCCGCTCCACCGTCTCGTTTGCTTCGCCCGTGCACACTTCTGCAAGCTCGCCGTCGACAACCTGATGAGCGACAACCCACGTGAACGTGGTATCGGCCCGACTCTCGTCGTCCAGACAGAACCCATCGGCACCGTCGGCAGTCGACGTGCCATCAACTGTCGTGCAACCGGCGCAAAAGACAGCCACCGAGACGGTGGCGAGTAAGAACGTCGCGACCGCTCGACTTCGACGTTTGCTTTGGGGCTGTCGGTGCATCGTCGATCGCATTGGTGTCGCCCTTTCGGTTCGAGTCGAATCGGATACGAGCGTATGAACCTCGGGTTGTGTCTAGGAGCAAACGTCGCCGGAGATGTGACAATCTGGTTCTATGGAATCGCACGTCGACCCGACCTATGCCGCCAACCCACAAACCGAAGACCGTTCGCTTCCGATCGCTGGCATCGCCAAACTGGTCCTAGCCGGACTGGTGGTGGCTGCAGTTGTTGTCTTCGTCGTTCAGAATCTCGACAGCGTTCCGGTTGACTTTCTCAGCTGGAGTTTTGACATTCCGCTCATCTTGCTGATCGTGATCGCGGCAGGTACGGGTCTGGTCATTCGTTGGGTCGTCGGGTTCGTGCTCAGTCGCCGAAAGCGCTGAGACCATTCGGTTGCTGATGACGGATGGGGCGCACCAGGGCCCGTCAGAAACTCGTCAGCTCAGGTCCCGGTAAACAACGGCGCGCGCCCTTGGGATTTTGCTTGAAGACCTTCGGTGCTATCGGAACTTGCCCACACCGCGTCGAACTGGTGCTGGACGTCGGTTGAACCAAATTCACCCCGCGCCAACGCACTGGTTGCGGTCTTGATGTATGTCAATGTCAGCGGCGCCATCGATGCCAGATCTGCAGCGAGCGATCGAGCATCGTCGAGTGATCCGTGTTCATCGATCAGCCCGGCAACGGTCGGATCGTCAGCGCCGTAGCGGCGACAGGTCATCAGCATGCGGCGAGCGGCTCCGACCCCGATAAGCGCTGCGAGACGCTCGATGGTCCACGGATCGACAGCTACACCCAGTCGCGCGGTTGGAAGTCCGAACGATGCGTCGGCGACTGCCACCCGCAAGTCGCACGCGAGTGCAAGTTGCAGTCCGCCACCGATCGCGTAGCCGTTCACCGCGGCAATCACGGGGAAGCTCGGCTGCTGGACCGTCCGAAGCATGGCCGCGAGCACCGGACCGAATTCGGGGGTACCGACTTCAGCAAAGTCGGCACCGGCGCTAAATGAGTTTCCGGAACCGGTGATGACCAATGCCCGGTCGTTTCGTTCGATTGATGCCCGCACGCCGGACATGATGAGATGGCACAGCTCGGCACTCAGCGCATTGGCTCGGTCGGTGCGCTGGAGATGCAGCACGGACCAGGTTTCGTGGGTTTCGATATCGATCACGGTGCTAGTGAACCATCTCTGCGTACACCCGTGTCGAGCTAGGTCTCAACCGGTCGCGCGAATGAAATTTCGTTGCCGTCAGGGTCAGTGATGTGGAAGTACCGTTCGCCCCATTCGGCGTCGCGGGGAATCGCGTGGGGTCGGTGACCTGTCGACGTGAACTGGGCGTGCAATGCATCGGGGTCGGCGACGTGCAAAATGACCCGCCCCCACAATCCAGCGAGTGGCTCGGTTGCCTCGGTTGACAGGTTGATGAATGTCCCGCCGCCGGCGTCGAGGCTGGTGAACGGGCTCCCGAATCCGCCGTACACGATCGAATAGCCGGGTATCAGCCAGAACCGGATGGCCGTGTCGATGTCGCGGGTGATGAATGTGACTGCTTTCAGTCCGGTCATGAGTCGAAATGAACGGTGAACGCGTTGACGACGGGCGGCCACGCATCGGTCGCGGGATCAATCAGGTCGAAATGGTCTGCGCCGTCGATGGTGATCGTTGTCGCCTGGTAGCCGGGTGCCGTCGAGTACTGCTCTGGCACGATGTCGTCGGCGGTCCCGTTAATCATCACCGACGCGACACCACCGTTCACGGGTTGGGCAACGACGTACCGGCCCGGGTGTTCTTCGGGTGAACCGCCAAGCAGGTCGTCCACGGCTCCGTTGCCGAGCCGATCCCGGTGCGCAGCGGCCAGATCGATCACTGCACCCTGGCCAATTGCAACGACTGGCTGAACTCGAGGGTCTGCGCCAGGCTCGTTGGAACGAAGCTGATGACGGCTCGCAACCCACGCGGCAAGGTGCCCGCCGGCAGAGTGACCAATGACGCCGACTCGATTGAGGTCGATCGGGTGGTCGGGGGCGAGGGTGGTGAGGTGGTCAACAGCTGCGCCAACATGGTCGAAGGTGCCGGGCCAGCCTCCAGCGGCCTCGCCGACGCGACCGTATTCGATGTTCCA
>CALDYC010000050.1 GCA_937941245.1 uncultured Acidimicrobiales bacterium
AAATGACATCAATCGGCCCATAGTTAATACTTTGGTATGATTCAAATGTTCCTGTAAGATCAGAGGTATAGCCAGCCTGAATGTTCAATGCTGTGCCTTCACAGAATACCAAGTTTGATCCACTGCTGCAGTTTAAAGGATTGCTTATTTCAAAGTCATTAGTCAAAGGTAACTCTGAGATATTACTTGGTAGACATTCCAGCTCAGCCACGAAGCTGATACTGGTTGATTGACCGCAAATGTCCATGGCTGCTTGTGGGCTCCTGAGGGGGCGGTTGACGCGGTTGCGATTGCGGTCTCGATCAGATCAACCGGGACCTCGTCGCTCGAGAACATGCGGACACTGCGGCGAGCGCGCATCGAAGTGAGGAACACGTCGGCTGACCTACGCATGTCGTCAACGGACCGACGAACAATGTCGAGCGACACGAACGGGTGCTCGGCCGCCAACGCAGGGGACGGGTACGGGTGCTCGTAGCCGGTCATTGCTGCTCGATGAGCTCGCTCCAGAATGGAAACACCCGCTGCTCGGCGGGCCACATTGGCAGCGGAACCTCGAATTCGCGGTGCATCCATGCAGCAAGATCGTCGCCGTAGCTGATGACGTCGCTTCCGTACACCGAGAACACCGGATTGCCGTCGCTCGACAATTCACCAACGGCGGCGGTCAGTGGCACAGCACGGTGTCCGTACATCGGAAACAGCGGGGGAGCGTGCTGTTCGAAGTGAGCTGTTGCTGCGTCGAGCCGCTCGCTGGCCGTTGAGGGCTGCTCACCCCAGGACGGCATCCACAAGTCGTTGTGTTCGACATCGAAACGCAACCCGTCGGTGAGCTGCGTCTGCCACGATGCCCAGTCGGCCGTCGGTGCTGCCCATTGGTGCCACCGGTCGCTCGTCGGCACCCCCATGACGAGGAGCAGCCCGACTTCGAACGGAAGCGTGTACCCGATCGCTCCTTCAAGTTCGGCCAACGCAGCGTTGCTCAGCCCGGGGCCGACCGGTTCATCGATGCGCTCAAGGGCGAGCGTGAAGAATGCCTCCCACCCGTCCTCATCTGGTCGTGCTTCGACGAACAAAGATTCGGGGTCGATGCCGTCAGCGAAGGGGTCGTCGGTCACGCCGAGACCGTAGCGGGGCGATGCCCTCGGAATCGACGGTTCGGAATAGGTGGGGTCGCTGAACGTTGTATCTTGCGACTGAACAACAGAAAGAAGCTCGCATGATTGCAGCGCTCATTGGAACACTTATCACCGGCACGATCATCGGTTTCGGTGGTCGGGCAATCCTGCCCGGTGCCCAACACATCGGTCTGCCAAAGACCATCGGGGTCGGTGTCGTTGCATCGGTTGTTGTTGGACTGCTGCTCGGCTCGGTGAACTGGCTCTTTGCGATCATCGTTGGTTCGGTGGTTGCTGCTGGTGTGCTGTGGCTTGCCATCCGTCAGGGCTGGATCAAGGCCTAAACGATCACCGCCTCGATCATCACGGTCCGAAGAATCACGGCGTGAAGAATCACGGCCCGAAGAATCACGGTCCGAAGAATCGCGGCGTGAACCATCGCGGTAAAAACCTCGCCTAGAACGAGCGAAGCCGCTGATCGTGGGACCAAGTCCCCAGATCAGCGGCTTCTTCGCGCTCTCGTCAGTTCTGAGTTCAGCCGTGACGCTGGCGTCTGCGAGCCATACCAAGCGACAAGAAACCGGTACCCGTTGCGAGCAGGCCGATGAGCGCGGTCTCGTTCTGGAAGCCGGTCAGTGCGATTGTCTGGCCACCGGCGGCCGGCGATGTTCGTGATCGGCTCATTTGTTTGCTCCCGGTTGTGTGCACGCGCGTACATACGTGACATCAATCAATTTTAGCCACACAACAGACTGGGGTCACGTGAACAACACGAGATCTCGGTGAAAATTCCTGTGACGAACGGCACGACCTCGCTGCTGAGATCTGGCATCATGTGGGACCACATCGCACGCACGAGGTTCCCGTGAAGCACAAAACCAAACAGCACCAACCGCGCCCTCGGCTCACGACTCCGCTGGTCCGGGTCGATGGTGAGCTTCAGCCCACCACGTGGGATCACGCCCTCAAGGTTGTGGCCGATGGCCTAACCGCGGTCCGCGACGAACATGGTCCACAGGCCTTTGGCATGTTCAGCTGCTCGAAGTCGACCAACGAGATGAACTTTGCTGCCCAGAGATTCGCCCGGGTGGTGATGGGGTCGAACAACATCGACTCCTGCAATCGAACTTGACACGCTCCTTCAGTGGTCGGTCTGGCCACAGTCCTCGGAGCCGGCGGCGGCACGTCGTCCTACAAAGAAATCGAAGAGACCGACGTCATCCTTTTGTGGGGCTCCAACGCGCGTGAGGCGCACCCGATCTTCTTCCACCACTTACTCAAGGGCCTCGACAATGGCGCCACGATGTACGCCGTCGACCCTCGACGAACGTCTTCAGCGCGCTTCGCGGATCTGTGGCTTGGCATCGAGGTCGGAAGCGACGTCGCGCTCGCCAACACGGTCGCCCGCGAAATCATTGCCGCGGATCTGCATGACAAAGCGTTCGTCGCTCACAGCACCCGCAATTTCGCTGAGCTCAAAGCCGCCGTTGAGCCGTACACCCTTGAACGCGGCGCCGAACTGACTGGCGTTCCCGCCGACGCGATTCGCGAGATGGCCCATGCATACGCCACGGCTGAGAAGGCGCAAATTCTGTGGACACTCGGCATCACCGAGCACCACAACGCCGTCGACAACGTTCTTGCGTTGTGCAACCTCGCACTGCTCACCGGCCACGTCGGTCGCTGGGGTTCGGGACTGGTTCCGCTGCGCGGCCAGAACAACGTGCAAGGCGGCGGCGACATGGGCGCCCTTCCCGACAAGTTTCCGGGCTTTCAGAACGTCAACGACCCTGACGCAATCGCCAAGTTCGAAGCTGCGTGGGGTACAAAACTCAATCCTGAGCCCGGGATCCACCTCACGCTTATGTTCGAAGCGATGGAACGAAGCGAGATCAAGGCGGTGTACGTCATCGGCGAGAACCCCGCCGATAGCGAGGCCGATATCAACCATGCGCGGGCCATGCTCGCAAGCCTGGATCTGCTCGTTGTGCAGGACATTTTCTTGACCCGCACCGCTGAAATGGCCGACGTCGTGTTTCCGGCCTCAATTGCGTGGGCAGAAAGTAACGGCACCGTCACTTCTTCGGAACGGCGCGTGCAGCGGGTCCGCGCCGCGGTGACCCCGCCGGGCGAAGCGCGCGATGACATCCAAATCCTGTTCGACCTCGCTGCGCTTATGGGAGTCGACTGGGGTCAAGCCAACCCCGAACAGCTTTGGGACGAGCTGCGGTCATTGTCGCCCATGCATGCCGGCATGAGCTGGGAACGACTCGAAGCGGCCGGCGGTCTGCAATGGCCGTGTCCTTCGCTCGATCACCCAGGGTCACCATTCCTGCATGCTTGGCTGTGGGCCGACGATCTCGACGGTCGCGAACCGGCGCCGTTCTCGGCAGTCGTACACCAGGGCCCGAAGGAAGAACTCACCGACGAGTTCCCATTGCGGTTGACGACCGGGCGTGCACTCGATTCCTATAACACCGGCGTGCAGTCTGGCGGATTCAACTCGCCGATCCGTTACGGCGACGCGCTTGATATGAACCCGGCCGACGCGCGAGCCCTGTCGATCGTTGACGGTGAAGTTGTGCAAGTGAGTTCGCCACGAGGTTCAGTCGAGATGGCGGTGCGCTTCCAGCCCGATATCCCCGAGGGCCTGACATTCACCACGTTCCACTTCCCGGAACTGGTCGACGCCAATGTGTTGACGAGCGATGCCTGGGACAAGCGCTCGGGTACCGCAGAGTTCAAAGCTGCGTCGATTCGTGTCGACCGCCTCGTGGGAGCTGCACATGGCTGATCTCAAGTTCACCGACGATCAGGCATCGGCCGAAGAATCGGCGGCAATCGATGCGGTGATCGGCGATGAGCGAGCGACGGTTCACGAACATCCAAGGGTCATCCGCGGCGGCACGAAGCGCCGGCACCGCATGCGTCACTTGTTGCTGCCTGCACTGCATGCATTGCAAACCGAGTCGGGTTGGATCAGCCCGGGTGGATTGAACTACATCTGCGAACAACTGCAGGTTCCTCCCGCCGAGGCGTTCGGTGTGGCCAGCTTTTATGAGCTGTTCAAGGTCGATCAGGCTCCCGGCCACGACGAAGCAGTGACCCATGTCTGCGTCGACGGACCTTGCCGTGCCGGATCCGCACAGGTCATCGCCGGCATCAAAGCTGGTGGTGGGCATGTCCACGAGTCGCCATGTCTAGGCCAGTGCGAACGACCGACCGCGGTCTTTGTGCAGGGCCGTCGTGGCCCCAATGTCGTCAAAGCCGATGCGCCGAACGTGCTCGCACAGCACGGCGAACCAGCGCTTCGGTTACTGCACCGCGTTGGTGTCGTTGACCCCGAGAGCCTTGACTCGTACCGTTCACATGGCGGCTACGCCGCCCTCGATGCCGCGATTGCCGCCGGTCCCGATGCAGTCATCGCGTCGCTTACCGAGTCCGGTCTGTCTGGTCGCGGTGGCGCAGCGTTCCCGACCGGCATTAAGTGGCGGGGCGTTCGAGACGCTGACGGCGACACGAAACACATTGTCGCCAACTGCGACGAAAGCGAGCCCGGCACGTTTAAGGATCGAATCGTGATGGAGAGCGACCCTTTTGCTCTCGTCGAGGCGATGACGATTGCCGCGGTTACAACAGGCGCCGAGAACGGCTGGATTTATGTGCGTGGCGAGTATCCGCTGGCCACTGCACGAGTCCAAAACGCCATTGACCTAGCCCGTTCCGCAGGCCTGCTCGGCGATGACGTTGCCCATAGCGGTCAACGATTCGACATTGAGGTCCGGCGAGGCGCCGGCGCCTATATCTGCGGTGAAGAGACCGCGTTGTTCAACAGCCTCGAAGGCTTCCGCGGCGAGCCTCGCAACAAGCCGCCATATCCGACAACGCACGGACTATTCAACCAGCCGACCGCAATCAACAACCCCGAAACGCTGCTGAATGTTCTTCCGATCGTGCTCGAAGGGGCCGCAAGCTATCGCTCGGTCGGAACCGAATCATCGCCTGGCACGCGGCTGTTCTGCCTGTCTGGCGATGTCGGCAATCCGGGCCTGTACGAGTTCGCGTTTGGTGTGACACTCGGCGAGGTTCTCGAACGTGCAGGCGGCGTCGAGGGCGAGCTTCAGGCCGTGTTGCTCGGCGGAGCTGCCGGCACGTTCGTCGACTCGACATCGCTCGATATGGCGCTGACCCTCGAAGACACCCGAGCAGCGGGTACAACCCTCGGATCCGGTGTGGTGATGGTGTTCAACCAGAACGCCGACATGACAGACACATGCACCCGGATCGCAGAGTTCTTCCGCAACGAGTCGTGCGGTCAATGCGTGCCGTGCCGGGTCGGCGCCGTCCGTCAACACGAGATGCTTGTCGAGTTGCGCACTGGCGGACCAGCCATGCCAGATGATCGACGCCAGCTCCACGACGATATGGCCAGAGCCATGGCCGATTCGTCGATCTGCGGACTTGGGCACACCGCCTGTTCCGCGGTCGCATCTGCCCTCACCCTTGGATTGATCGGAACATCACAATGACCGCGGTATACAACAACAACACCGCCGATGCCTCTGCTGAGGTAGCCGTAACGATCAGCATCGATGGGGCGGACGTGATCGTCCCCGAAGGTGCGACTGTCCTCGATGCTTGCAACGCTGCTGGCGTAGACACGCCGACGTTGTGTTACGCCGAGAATCTCACTGCCGTCAACGCGTGTCGGCTGTGCGTGGTCGAAATGGACGGAAGTCGCACACTCATCCCGTCGTGTAGTCGCCCAGCCGAAGACGGCATGGTTATCAAGACCGATTCTGAACGGGTGCGTCATAGCCGCAAGATGGTGCTCGAATTTCTCGGCTCAGGCGTAGACCTCAGCCAGGCAGACGAGCTGGGTACGTGGAGCGAGTTCTACGGTGCAGACGCTGATCGCTATGGGCCAGCACCGGCTCGGATCAATGAGCCGGTAAAGATCCAAGATGACCTCTACATCCGGGACTACGACAAGTGTGTGCTTTGCTATAAGTGCGTCGAAGCCTGCGGTGACGATGCGCAGCACACGTTCGCGATATCGGTTTCAGGTCGCGGTTTCGATGCCCGGATCAGTACCGAGTTTGACATCACACTTCCCGATTCGGCGTGCGTCTATTGCGGGAACTGCGTGGCGGTATGTCCGACCAACGCACTGCAGTTCAAGACGGAATTTGATCTACGCACGGTCGGTGAATGGCGCCCTGAGGAACACGAAGTCACCACGACGGTGTGCTCCTACTGCGGTGTTGGATGCAACCTCGAGATGCACGTGCAAGACAACACGATCGTGAAAGTGACGTCACCGAATGATCACGATGTGACCAGCGGACACTTGTGTATCAAGGGACGCTTCGGGTGGCAGTACGTACAACCAACGATTGAGCGCGGCCCCACAACCTGAAGTCCGCGCTCGCTACTGGGTCGAGGGCTCGGGTGGAGTCTCGACCGGGTGCACAACGACCTGTGGGAACGGAATGATCACGCCGAGTTCGCGTAGGCCTTCGTCGACGGCGCACGCGACCTGGCTTCGAGCCGACTGTGATTCGAGCACATCGCTGTAGTGCCAGAAACGAAGCTCCACATCAATGCCGTTGTCGCCGAACCCGATGGCGAGTGCTTCGGCCGGGGGCAGGTTCTCGTCATCGAGCGTTTGCCGTGCCAGGCGACCGAGCACCGACAAGACCCGAGGAAGTTCACAGCCGTACGGCACGCTGATCGGCATGATCGTGCGCCGAACCGGCTCGTGGGTCCAGTTGATGACCGGGTTTGACAACACGGCACTGTTCGGCACGTGAATCGACTCGCCGTTGTAACTCAGCAGCACCGTAGACGTCGAGGTGATATCAAGAACGGTGCCCTCAAATCCGTTGGTCGCGATTTGGTCGCCTCGACGAAATGGGCGTCGCGCTTGCAAGATGACAGAACCCACCACGTTGACGAGCAACGGCTGCAAGCCGACCGCAATGAAAAGCGCACCAATACCAAATGCGCCGAGCAGCGGACCGATCTCGATCTTGAGCGCCTGCATGGTGTAGAACCCGCCGAGCGACACCACGATGGCAACCAAAATGCGGCCACCGACATCGATCAGCTCGGCCTGTTCGTCCACCCGCTGAATTCGCCGTTTGGTCAGGCGCCGGGTCAACACGGCAATAGCGATCGTTCCAACTGCAATTGCAGCTGCGGTAATCCAGTCTGAGGTCTCGAGGGCTGCGGCGATCACCGGGGTCACAATGCCTGATCGTAGGGCCGTCGTGCCGCTTGGTGCGCGCGTTGGCACTTGCCGCCCAATTTGTCGCGATCGCGGCCATGCTGTCGGGAGCGTTACCAGCGCTGTCGCGACAATCCAGGGAACCATGATGCAAGACCACGCGGGGCCGTTAGCGCCAGAGGAGCCAGACGGAGCAGCCGCAAGCACCGAGACGCTTGAGGCAATCCGGCTCGCTTCGCTCAGTGTGTCCAAATCAGCGACGACACGCGTTGCGTCGCCCACTGGCTTTGACGCTGCACAGGTCGCCCCGTTAGGTGTCGCTCTGCGGGCCACCGCACAGCTCGCGACCGGTGCTTTGTCGGTCGTGGTTGTCACCGGCGTGTGGCTGTTTGCGCTGTACCGCCCGCCCCAAAGTGTCTCCGCTAGCGGCGAATCGAGCATGAGTGAGTTGGTCGTGTCGTTGCACCAATGGGCATCGTGGGCTGCGCTCGGTTTTGGTGCGCTGTGGCTGATCGTTGGCACAATCCCTCGGCTGCGAAGGCTCGCCTTCGTCGCGATCCCGATGGTCGCAGTCGCCGTCGGAGCGCTGATCACCGGACGCAAGTCTCGCTTCGATCAATTGGCCGTTACCGGTGATCTGGTCGGAAGTCGCATTCGAGGAGCCTGGACGGTGTTCAACAACGACGTGTTGTTTGGTCTCGTCGACGCAGAACGGGTCTCTCAAGCGAATCTTGCACTGCTATTGGCGAGCCACATTGCGTTGGCCATGTTGTTTGTCGGCGGAGCGTGGACATGCTCTCGCATGTGGCTCAAAGCGACTGCGACTCAAACTCGCTAATCACACCGATTACCTTCGTGTTGCCCGCGCCGTTAGTTTTGCCTGGTGTCTCACTTCCCAGCTCTGCACACCATTGAGGACCTCGCAAGCTTCTATCGCCGCTACAGCGTCGCAACGTTCACTGCCGACGAGCCGTTGTACACGGTCATCTGCGAACGGGTGACCGAGCGCCACGATGTGCTGGAAATAATTGCCGCGCACGACATCGGAGCCCGCCAACCGAATCTGCTGCTCAACGCGATTCGCTTTTTGACGTTGCAGGACCCTGCCTCGGGGCTCGCGGAGATGCTCACTGGCGAGCTGACCGAAGAAGTCGGCGAACGGTTCTGCGACCTGGTTGTCGCCCGTCGCGGCGAGGTCGATCACCTGTTAGCCAACCAACGGACTCAGACAAACGAGGTCGGACGTGCGGCCCCTCTCGTGTTGGCGTTCGCCGACGTTGCGGCTTCGGTTTCCGAACCGCTCGGTTGGATCGACCTCGGATCAAGCGGTGGGCTGAACCTGCTGCTTGATCACTTCGCCGTGACCCTGGTCGGCGACGATGGTTCGGTTGTTGCCGAGATCGGTCCGTCCGACAGCCCCGTCAACGTGCGGTGCGACGTGACGGGGGTGGTGTCGCCACCGCCTAAGCCAGCAATTGCATGGCGTATGGGCGTTGACCGTGCCCCGATCGATGTGACGAATCCCGACCAGGCTCGATGGCTCGAAGCGTGCGTCTGGCCGAGCAGAACCGACCGGCTGGAACGACTCGCTGGGGCATGCGAACTCGTCCGGCGCCACGGCGTCGAGGTCCGGCCCGGCGACGCTGGTGGCCTTGGCCAGATCATCGCCGACGCACCGCCCGACACACACCTGATGATCACGACCACCTGGGTGTGGTACTACCTCGACGACGTCACACGTGCGGCAGCGTTCGACGCTATGGCGTCGGCTGGCAGGCCGATCACCTGGATCAGCCTCGAAGCTCCAGGAGTCGCTGGCATGCCGGTTTCGCCGTCACAGCGCGATGCGCTTCGAGCTGACGCATCGGCGTTGATTCGGGCAGATTTTGACGGGGTGCGACCTGTGCCCGAAATGGCATTGCTTGGATGGGCGCATGGCCATGGCACATGGGTTGACTGGACCGCCAGCTAGCGGCCTGGCGGGGCGAAGGAGGGGTTCGCCGCCCCCTCCAGCGGCGAACCCGAGCAGCGACCGCCCAAGGGCGGGGCTGCGATCGAAAGCCAGCTTGCCATCGTCAATCGATGACTGCACCGCGGCCTCGGTCCAAACCTGGGCTTCACGATCTAGTCCACGACCTAGCCCACGACCTCGCCACACCACATGAGAGCTAACCAGCCGGTGCCCGCCTAGCCGACCACGCCATCTTTGATCAGCTGGGATACCTCGTCGGCATCGAACCCAGCGGCAGCGAGAACGTCTCGGGTGTGCTCACCGCGTCGGGGTGCGCCAGTCGTCGGTTCGGCTTCGGCTGAACGAAAGTTGATTGGGTTAGACACGGTCGCGTACTCGCCAATTTCGTCGTTGCTAATGCGGGGGAACAGACCAATCGCTTCGGCTTGAGGGTCGTTGACCACCTCGTCGAAGCCCATCACAGGTCCCCAAACGATGTTGTGTTCGTCGAAATGCGCACCCCATTCGGCCCGGGTCTTGGTGGCGAACGCCTCGTCCATGAGGGCAATGAGCTCGGGCATGTTGCGGAAGCGGTTGCGCATGTCGATGAATCGTTCCTGCTCGACCCACTCGGGGTGCCCAAGAGCCTCGGCGAAGCCGGGCCATGAGGATTCGAGCGGCATATTGGTCACGATCCATAGGCCGTCTCCGCACATGAAACGGTTGGCGGTGGCGATGATTTGCTGGTCGCGTTGGCGGGGCCGGAACGGTGCGCGATCCTGAGCGGTGACCGAGTAATCGGTTGCGAGTGTCCAGACAGCGGTCTCGTACAACGATGTTTCGACGACCTGGCCCTCGCCGCTTCGTTCGGCGAGCCGCAGCGCTGCTACGACCGCCCCGAACAGTGCAAGGCCAGTCGTGTAGTCACCCTGAGCGGTGCGAGCCATCGGCGGGACGCCCTCGGGGCCCTCACGCATGCCGTAGTACAGCCCGGAGCGGGCGAAGAACGCGGTTACGTCATATCCAGGGCGCCAGGCCTCGGGCCCAGTTGTGCCGAAGCCGGTAATCGTGGCATGGACCAGGGTCGGGTTGACCTGGTGCAGCGTGTCCGGGTCGAGGCCGAAGCGCTCCTGACGACGGGTCAACAGGTTGCAGACGAACACGTCAGCGTCTGCGCAAAGCTTGTGGAGTAAGGCGGTGCCCTGTTCGCTGCCCAGGTCGACCATGATCGACTGCTTGCCTCGATTGGCGACGTCGAAGTGATAGTCGTAGGTCTTGCGGGGGCCGTCGTCGATCTTGGGGGTGCGCGACTGGTTGCGCATGGGGTCGCCACCGATGGGTTCGACCTTGACGACGGTTGCGCCGAGGTCGGCGAGGATCGCGCAAGCCGATGGTGCCGCCATCCAACTGTCGACTTCGATCACGGTGACGTCATCGAGTGGGCGCATGGTTGATTCTCCGGGTTTGGCGATGTGGCGAGTGGGATTGGGTCGGGTGCGGTTGGGGATCGGCGGGCTGATGCCGGGCTCGGGCGGATCGTCCTGTCAATGTCACTGAAGTCGGTCGGCTGGATAGTCAGGGTAGGAGTCCTTAAAGACGCCGGAGTGCAACAGCACGGTTGCAGCGAGCTGGCCCGTCGACGCGACCGAAAGAGTGCTTTGGGTCCAGTGAGACTCGACCCGTCGACTTTGTGACAAGCCGACGACCTCGCGCTCGATGACGTAGGTTTCGTCGACAAACAACGGCACGCCGTGAGCTCGCACTTCGAGGTCGAGGAACAGGCCGAGCGACGGCTGGCGTACTGGCCATGGCGTGCCGACCTTGTTGGCGAGCACGCTGAACATTTCGAAGGGGATAATCGCTCGACCCCAAGGATTGTCGGTCGTGTCGTACCACGACGTGCGTTCGGTGATCCTGTCAAGTTTGGCTGCGAGCGAGAACGGATAGAGCAGACCGTTGCCAGTGCCCAGGTCCATCGTGGTCTCGGTCGGCTCGTCGGTGGTCATGCCTTCGTAGAGCCGGTCGAGAATGAACAGCTCGCCAGCGTCACGACGGTTGGCGAGGCGTGCTTCGAGCGCGGTTTCGCCATGCGGGTGCACTGAAATTGAACCGCTCAACACCGGTGCGCCGTCCGCGCGAGTCGACGTGATCGTCGCTGTCGTCTCGCTCGTCGTCGTAGCGGCTGCTTGGACCTGTTCTCCTTCGACGACCATGGTGGTGAAATGTGCGCTCACGCACCCCTCGCTGAACCACCGTTCGCCCCATAGCTCCATACCGATTGGATCGAACTGAGAGAAGTGGGTTGGCCCCTCTATTGGAGCGCCGGTGAGCCCGAGTGACCCTGCAGTCGCTTCATCGTGCACGCTCAAGTGATCGTCGTAGGTTTGGTCGGCCAACATCTGCACCGGCGCCCGAAACGGTCCAGTGAGGGTGTTATCGATGCAGGTGATCGCGGTCGAGAAGCTCATGGCGAGACTCTAGGGGTGCCGCCGATATCCGTCGAAAGCTCAGCCGATTGGCGTCATCGGTGATCGTTAGGATCGCCACCATGACTGAGATTGACTCCTCAACCGATTCGACAAGCAGAACGTCGCTGCGACATGGGCGAGAGATGGTTGCGATTCCGGGTCCGTCGATCATTCCTGACGAAGTGCTCGAGGTCTTCGCTCGTCCAATGCCGGACCTTTACGAGGGGCCGATCATCGAGACATCACACGATGTCCGGCGACGGCTTCCTGCGATTGCTCGGACCTCAGGCGAAGTCTTCATCGTCACCGGCAACGGGCACGCCGCCTGGCAGATGGCGACATCGAACACGCTGAACGCGGGCGACAAGGTGTTGGTGCTCGAAGCCGGTCGCTTTGCCACGGTTTGGGGCGAATACAGCGCGATCTCCGGTATCGACGTCGAGGTGTTGCCCGGAGACGATCATCACCCCGTCAATCCAGATGCCGTTGAGCAACGCCTGCGTGACGACACTGCCCACGACATCAAAGCGATTCTGGTTGCACATGTCGACACCGCAAGCTCGGTTCGCAACGACATTGCGGCGTTGCGGGCTGCAATCGATGCTTCGAACCATCCGGCGCTCTTCATGGTCGACTGCATCGCGTCGATGGGATGCGAGCGTATCGAGATGGACGAGTGGGGTGTCGACATCGCGATCGCCGGTTGTCAAAAGGGGCTGATGGTCCCGCCGGGAGTGTCGTTTGTATGGGTGGGCCCCAAGGCAGCACGGGCGTATGCGCAAGCCAAAGACCGTGTTGGCTATTTCGATTGGGAACGTCGTCGAGACACGTCGAACGAGTACGCCTACTACGCGGGTACACCGCCGATCGCGCATCTGCGTGGTCTGCAGGTCGCGTTCGATCTCATCGATGCCGAAGGGGGACTCGACGCGGTGTGGCAGCGACATGCGGTGCTCGGCGATGCGGTGCGGGCCGCCATCTCGGCATGGTCAGTTCCCGGCGGCGTCAGCTTCTGTATCGCCGAAGCCGACGCCCGGTCCAATTGCGTTACCACGATGTTGACCGGCGCCACCGAACCCGAACCGCTCCGAAGTTTGGTGCGGTACCAGGCCGGCCTGATCGTCGGTCTCGGAATCGCCGGTATTGACGGCGTGCGCATCGCCCACATGGGCCATGTGAACCCGCCGATGTTGCTCGGCACCTTGGGCACCCTCGAGGCTGGCCTGGTGGCGAGCGGCGCGGAACTCGGCGCATCGGGAGTTGCGGCCGCAACTCAGGTGATCGCTCGACACCTTCAGCGCTGACGCACTCGAGAAGCGATTGATTTGCCAAGCCGTCCAATTGAGACGGTGCGAAGTTTGGTTAGAAGTTCGGCGGACGCTTCTCGGTCAAGGCCGCGACACCTTCGCGGTAGTCGTCGGTCGCCATCATCTCATTCAGGAGGCGCATCGATTCGATCACCGACGTGCCCACATCTCGATGCTGGTCGAGCCACACCTGCCTGCGAGTCTCGCGGATCGATGTCGGGGCCGCAGTGGCGGCAAGTTGCTCGGCATAGGCCAGCACATGATCCATGAGCAGATCCGGTTCGACGAGCCCATTAAGGAAGCCCCAATCGTTGGCTTCTTCGGCCGTGAACACTCGTGAGGACAACAGCACGTCCATGGCGCGGGTCACGCCAACAATCCGTGGCAGGATCCAGGACAGTCCGTATTCGGCAGGCAGACCCAGTTTGGCCGCGGCGGTCGTGAACTTGGTTCCGCACGCAGCGAACCGCAGATCGCAGAACGCAACGAGTGCGAGTCCGACACCTGCAGCAGCGCCATGGACTGCGGCGATCGTCGGTTTCGACAACCCGAAGTGCGACGCGAACGGCTGATCGAACGCTGACGACAGTCCGTAACCCGGATGCGCTTGCTCATCGGCGAGTCCTCGGTCGTAGCTGCCCTGTTCGGCATGACCTTCGAGCGCCTGCGAATCGCCACCGACACAAAACCGCTCGCCGGCTCCAGCGATGACGATCACCCGGACCTGCTCGTCAGCTTCGGCTTGAGCGAGCAGCCAACGATATTCGGTGTCGACCCGACCAGTCCACGCATTGCCGCGGTGTGGCCGATTCAGCGTGATGATGGCCGTGCGGCCCGCGATCTCGTAGGTGGTTGCCTTGAGCTCCATGGCGGCGCGAGGCCTTTCTGGTCGATGTGGCCGTTGTATTGCCCGCGACTCAGGTGCGCAGCGAGACACCCTTTTGCTTGTGCGCCGCGGCGACACATGCGGCACGAAGCTCGCCGATCTCGTCGTCGGTGAGCGTGCGGTCAGGTGCCTGGAAGCGCAGCCGGAACGCCAGGCTGCGAGCATCGTCGGCAACGCCGGTGCCGCGATAGGTGTCGAAATGTTCAACGCTGACGAGTTGTGTGCCGCCACCTTTACGCAGGGCTCCGGCGATGTTCGAGGCAGGGATCGTGTCGGGAACTTCGAACGCCAAGTCGACGTCGCTTGACGGGAACTTGCTGACCTGGGTGTACTTGCGGTTGCCCCACGGCCCGTTAAGCACTGCCCCAAGATCGAGCTCAAGCCATGCAACCCGGCCGGTGATACCGAACGCTTCGAGAACCGCCGGATCAATTTCGCCGGCATGGCCGCGGAGCTTGCCGGCTATCACGATGTCAGCTGAGCGGGTTGGGTGCATGCCAGCTGGGGTCGATGTTCGTAGCTGAACATTTGGTAAGGCGAGCGTGGCATCGATCAGGTCGAGTACCTCGATAGCGGCAGGCGCATCGGCTTCGCTGATCGACACGGCGAGGTACTCACGTTCGTCAGGAAGAAGCTGATCGTCGGGGGACTGAAGAAAGACATGGCCGACCTCGAAGAAACGAAGCGGTCCTGCTCGGTGAGATTGGTTGTATGCAATGGCCTTGAGATGGCCGGGCATAAGCGAGGTTCGAAGCACTGATTCTTCGTGCACCAGTGGATTGGTGAGCGTTACCCCATCTTCGGCGAGTCCGGCGTTGGCGAGGTCTCCAGGCGCGAGGAACGGCATGGGCTGGATCTCGTCGCAGGCCGCACCGACGAGGGCAGCACGCACGGATCGCCGAGCCTGCTGGTATTCGGACAACTGCCCGAATCCATCCGGTTTCGGAACGGTGCGGACCAGCTTGTCGTAGCCGTGCATGCGGCCGACTTCTTCGATGATGTCGGTCTCGGTTTCGGTGTCCCACCGCCAGGTTGGAATGTGCACCGTCAACACGCCGGCATCGTTGGGCGCTTCGACACCGAAACCAATGCTGGTGAGATGAGCCGTCACGGCATCGGGGTCAAGGTCGGTGCCGAGCAGGCTGTTGATGCGATCGACTCGGACGGGCACCGGAGCACGGTCGGGTGTGGTCCCTGCCGCATCGATGACGTCGTCGCTGATTGTGGCACCAGATTCGGCCATGAGTTCGCAGAAGCGATCCATTGCTCGAACCATGTTGTCACCCCAGTCGATCCCGCGGCGATAACGGGTCGCAGCCTCGCTCGGAAGGTTCAGACGCTTGACGGTGCGTGATATCGATGGTGGGTCCCACCAGGCCATTTCGACCAGGACTGATGTTGTTGAGTCGCTGATTTCAGTATCTGCCCCACCCATGACGCCAGCAATGCCAATCGCTCGATCGGTGCCATCGGCGATGACTCCATCTCGTTCGATGAGCACGCGTTCGGTGCCGTCGAGGGTCGTGATTTGTTCGCCGTCAGCAGCTCGCCGAACAGCGATCGCGCCATCGGGGACGAGGTCGAGGTCATAGGTGTGGTTCGGCTGGCCGAGCTCGAGCATGACGTAATTGCTTATGTCAACAACACTGTTGATTGGACGCATGCCCAACGCAATCAATCGTTGCTGGATCCATGCGGGCGAGGTTCCGACGGTGACGTTGTGGATCGTTCGGGCAAGAATGCGACCACAGAGTGACGGGTCGACGATTGCGATCGAAGCCTGACCGGCCGTCGACGTTTCCACGGTCGCATAGCTGCGCTCGGGAAATGCGAATGAGACCCCGAGGGCAGCGGCGAGATCCCGAGCCACCCCAGCGACCGACATCGCATCGGGTCGGTTTGCGGTCACTTCGATATCGAACAACACGTCACGTTCGATACCGAGCACGTCGACAATCGGCGTGCCGACCTCGTGCGTTGCCGCGTCGGTTAGCAACATGATGCCGTCGTGGTCGTCTCCGAAGCCGATCTCGGCTCCTGAACAGCACATGCCGTTCGACATTTCGCCACGCATCTTGCGTTGCGCAATCTCCATGCCGTTTGGCATGACCGTTCCGACGGTGGCGAATGGGATGAGATCTCCGACCGACATGTTGAACGCCCCACAACACACCTGCAAAGGCTGGCCGTCGCCGCTATCGACGTCGACAAGTTGAATCTTGTCCGCGTCGGGATGCGGTCGCAGATCAAGGACCTTGGCAAGGACGACGCCATCGAGATCAGCTCCGGTCACGGTCACCGCGTCGACTTCGAGGCCGATCGAGCTGAGTGTTTCGGCGAGGTCGACCGGGTCGCCGTCGATACCGGGTGCGAATTCCTGTAGCCAGGAGAGAAGGACCTTCATCAGAACTGCCTTAGGAAGCGCACGTCGTTGTTTACAAGTTCGCGAATGTCGTCGAGTTGGTATCGCATGACCGCGAGTCGATCGATGCCGAAACCGAACGCGAATCCTTGCCACTCGTCAGGGTCGATGCCACAGTTACGCAAGACCTGCGGGTTGACCATGCCGCAGCCGCCGAGTTCGAGCCAAGAACCATCGTCTCGGCTGATGTCAAACTCAGCCGACGGTTCGGTGAACGGAAAGTACGACGGACGCAGTCGGCTCTTGACCTCTTCGCCGAAGAAGGCCCGCACGAACGTATCGATGGTCCCGGCCAAGTCGCCCATCGTGATGTTGCGATCGATGACCAAACCTTCGATCTGGTTGAACGCCGGAAGGTGGGTGGCGTCAGCGGTGTCGGTGCGGAATGTGCGACCCGGGGCGATGATGTAGATCGGTGGTTTCTGGTTCTCCATGGTGCGGATCTGCACCGGAGATGTGTGCGAGCGAAGCATGACTGCTTCGGGCTCGCCTAGGTTCACGAAGATGGTGTCGAAGCTGCCGCGCGCCGGATGCCATTCGGGGATGTTCAGCGCTTCGAAGTTGTACCAGGCGGTCTCGACCTCGGGGCCCTCAGCAATCGTGTAGCCCATGCCAACAAAGACATCTTCGAGCCGGTCTCGTGCCTGGGTGACGAGGTGTAGATGGCCGGGGCTGGTTTTGGATTGAAACTCGGTGAGATCCAAGCGTTCTGTTTCGAGCGCCTCAGCGCGGGCGGAAGCGGCGAGCGCGTCGCGGCGCGAAGCAAAGGCAGCTTCAACGAGTTGGCGTGCAACATTGAGCCGCTGACCGGCTTCTTTGCGTTGGTCCGGTTCAAGCGTGCCCAGTTGGCTCTTCGCCGACGTGAGGCCGGCTTTCTTGCCGAGGAGAGTCGGCCGCAGACCGTCGAGTGTCTCGACGTCAGCGGCGTCCTCGATGGCGGCAACGGCGTCATTCGCCAGCGTTTCGTAGAAGCTCATGCAACGGTTGAGGCTAGTGGCTGCGATCGAGCACCCCAGCCAGAAATGCCCGGAGGATGTCCAGCCCCGAAAAGACCGGTGGTGATTATTCAAACAGCTGTATATTCATGCGATGTCTTCTGAGCTGTCCGTCGGAATCGTCGGTGCAAGTGGATTTACCGGTGCCGAGCTGCTTCGGCTGCTCGCTGCTCACCCCACGATGCGCGTGCGGGTGGTCACGGGCGAAACCCAAGCTGGCGCAATGGTTGGCGACCTGTATCCGAGCCTGGCGCCCGCATACGGCACCACGACCTATGTGCCCTACAGCCAGGCGCCGCTGAGCGATCTCGACGTGGTCTTCGCTGGTCTTCCGCATCGGGCTAGCCAACACATCGTCGCTGAGCTCATCGAGACCGTCGACCATGTCGTGGACCTATCAGCCGATTTCAGGTTGAAAGATCCCAAGGTCTACGAACGCTGGTACGACACCCCCCACGACGTACCCGAGCTGATCGAGCAGTTTGCGTACGGCCTGCCCGAGCTATTCGGCGACGAGGTGCGGTCCAAGAAACACGTGGCCGTTCCTGGCTGCTATCCGACGACTGCGAGCCTGGCGCTAGCGCCCTTGTTGCGGGCTGGCTTGATCGAATCGACCGGCATCATCGTCGATGCGGCGAGTGGCGTATCCGGTGCCGGGCGTGCGCCCAAACCCAACACCACGTTCTGTGCAGTCGACGAGGATTTCAGTGCCTATGGGCTGCTCAACCATCGCCATACGCCCGAGATGGAACAGAACCTCGGGGGAGCACAGGTGCTGTTCACGCCGCACCTGGCCCCGATGAACCGCGGCATCTTGGCAACGTGTTATGCCCGGCCGGCCGCTCCAACGAGCACCGACGCGCTGATGCAGGTGCTCGCCCAGGCCTATGCAGAAGAACCGTTTATCACCGTGAACGAACGTTCGCCGTCGACGAAAGCCACGCTCGGGTCGAACTCTGCGCACCTGACCGTCCGCTACGACGACCGGACCAACACCGTGGTGGCGATCGCTGCGCTCGACAATCTCGTCAAGGGAGCGTCGGGTGGGGCCGTGCAATGCGCGAACATCATCACCGGCCAAGATCAGACGACCGGACTGCCACTCGTTGGGATGATGCCGTGACGGTCTCGCCGCTCGCTCCAGCGGCGTTTCCCGAGCTTGCTCCCGTGGCAGGCGTGACGTTGCACGCCTACGCGGCAGGTCTGCGATACACCGGTCGCCCCGACCTCATGCTTGCGGTGTTTGATGAGGGCACGGCCGTCGGCGGCGTATTTACCCAATCGCGATGTGCATCGTCGACCGTCGATTGGTGCCGCAGCATTCTTGGCGGCGGAAGCGCGCGAGCTGTTGTCTGTAATGCCGGCAACGCAAATGCGTTTAACGGTGTGGCGGGAGACGTGTCGGTGCACGCAGAGGTCGATTTGCTCGCTGACGCACTAGACGTCGACGCAGCGCAGATTTTCGTGGCATCGACCGGCGTGATTGGTGAGCCACTCGATGATCTAGCCATGGCAGCAGCGCTCGCCGAACTGGTCCAGGCCCCAACCGACTCGTGGGCCGATGCGGCAACGGCGATCACCACAACGGACACGTTCATCAAGGGCGCAGGGGCATCGGTGCCGATCAACTCTGCTTCGAGTAGCACGGCGGTAGGGGGAACCGCGGTAGGGGGCACCGCGGTAGGGGGAACCGCGGTAGAGGGCACCGCAGTAGTAGGCACAGTTGTAGGCATCGCGAAGGGCAGCGGCATGATCGCTCCTGACATGGCGACAATGCTCGGCTTTGTGTTCACCGATGTTGCGGTGACCTCCGGCGCTTGCCAAACCGCGATCGCCGAAGCGAGCGATCAGAGCTTCAACAAGATCACCGTCGACAGCGACACATCGACGAGTGACACCGTGTTGCTGTTTGCGACGGGAGCTATCGGCAACGACCCAATCGACGGTCCGGGACACCCGGACTATCCAGCGTTTGCCGCAGCGGTGCTCGACGTCTGTCTCGATCTGTCGCACCAGATTGTGCGAGATGGCGAAGGCGCCACCAAGTTCATTGAAATTCGCGTCGAAGGTGCAGTGAGCGATACGTCGGCAGAGATCGTCGCCCGATCGATCGCCGATTCGCCACTTGTGAAGACAGCCATGGCGGCAGAAGACGCCAACTGGGGTCGCATCGTTATGGCCGTCGGTAAGGCTGGCGAGCCAGCGGACCGAGACCGGCTCGACATCTTCATCGGCGACGAACAGGTCGCATGTGCCGGACAGGTTCACCCGAACTACTCCGAGGATCGGGCGAATGTCTTTTTGAAAAACGACGACATCGTTGTGCGCGTTGATCTCGGCATGGGCGACGGATCATCGAGTGTGTGGACGTGCGACCTGACACACGGATACATCGAGATCAACGCCGGATATCGGTCATGAACGCCACTGAACCACATCGGCCGCTGGGTTCGCCGAAACGCATCGCCAGTCCAGAAGAAACGGCGATGGTTCTGACGCAAGCTCTGCCGTTCATCCAGCAGTTCGCGGGTGCAACAGTTGTCGTCAAGTTCGGTGGCAACGCCATGATCGACGACGACTTGGCGGCGACGTTCGCTGCTGACATCGTGCTCATGCACTCGGTGGGCATCAAACCGGTAGTCGTGCACGGCGGCGGTCCGCAGATCAAGGCGTTCCTCGACAAGATCGGCAAACAGTCCGAGTTTGTGGACGGGCTCCGCGTAACCGATGCCGAGACGCTTGATGTCGCCCGCATGGTGCTCGGCGGCAAGGTGAGCCGTGACATCGTGTCGGCGATCAATGTGCATGGCCCGCTTGCGGTCGGTGTCTCAGGCGAGGACGCACGGCTGATCGTGGCCCAACGTCGTCACGAGGAGCTCGGGTTCGTTGGCGATGTCGTCAGCGTGAACCCAGCGATCATTCATCGATTGTTGTCTGAGCGCTTGATTCCGGTGGTCTCGACGATTGGGAGCGATGCGTCGGGTCAGGCCTACAACATCAATGCCGACACTGTCGCAGGTCACCTCGCGGAAGCTCTTGGCGCTGAGAAGCTCATCATGTTGACCGACGTCGAAGGACTACGACGCGACCCCAACGACTCGGCGTCGTTGATCAGTCGTATCGAGAGCCAAACGCTGCATCCGCTCGTGGGTACTGACACGGTCGCTGGCGGCATGATTCCCAAGGTCGAAGCTTGCCTGCACGCGGTTGACAACGGTGTCGCTTCGGCCCACATGATCAATGGCACGGTGCCTCATGTGCTGTTGCTTGAACTCTTTACGGTCGCTGGAATAGGAACGATGATCACATGACAACCGCTGCGGACCCGTCCGTTGTTCGACCCACTCACACGCAGGCGGTGATGCCTCTGCCTGGAATTGATCACTGCCCGATCATGCCGACCTACGGACCTCCCGAGGTCATGTTCGTGCGCGGCGAGGGTTCGCGTCTGTACGACCCGGCCGGCAAGGAGTACATCGACTGGCTCGCGGGTATTGCGGTCACCTCGCTTGGTCACGCGCACCCGGCGGTTGCCGAAGCGATCGCCGAGCAGGCTCGAACGCTTGTACACGTCAGCAACCTGTTCGCGACCGAACCGCAGTGGAAGGTTGCCCGCATTCTGGATGAGCTTGTTGGTGGCCCTGCAGGCCAGGTGTTTTTCTGCAACTCGGGCGGCGAAGCAAACGAGGCGGCGATCAAACTGGCCCGCAAACATGGCGGCCGTGGCCGACACGTTGTCGTCTCAGCGTTGCGGTCGTTTCACGGACGCACGCTCGCCACCTTGCACGCCACTGGACAACCGGAAAAGCACGAGGCGTTTCAACCGCTTCCCGAGGGCTTCCGGCACGTGCCCTATGACGACGTCGACGAGCTCGAGAAGGCGCTTGATGACACTGTTGCGGCGGTGCTGCTCGAACCCATTCAGGGTGAAGGTGGAATCAACGAAACAGATCCCGCGTACTTTCCAGCCGTTCGCGAGCTCTGCAATGAACGTGGCGTACTGCTGATGTTCGACGAGGTCCAGACCGGCCTGGCTCGCACCGGGGCCTGGTTCGCCCACCAGCACTATGGCGTTGAACCCGACGTCATCTCGATGGCCAAGGCACTTGGCAATGGCATGCCGATCGGGGCGATCTGGGCCAAGACCGAGGTAGCAGCGGCGTTCAAGCCAGGTGATCACGCGACGACGTTTGGGGGCCAACCGCTTGCGGCTTCGGCGGCGCTGGCCACCCTTGAAACGATGATCGCGATCAATGCGCCGTCGCTCGCCAACACCGTCGGAACAGCCATGAGCGACAAGCTCGTTGCGCTGAACGGCGTCACATCGGTGCGAGGCCGAGGACTATTGATTGCTGCAGAGCTCAATCCCGACGTACTCGGCGACCGAACAGCTGCAGACATCGCGAAGATGTGTTTGCACAGCGGTTTGATTCTCAACGCGGTCACACCGACAGCGCTGCGTATCGCCCCGCCGCTGACAATCACCGTCGCGGAGATCGATCAGGGCATGCGGGTCCTCGATGGTGTGCTGAATCACGGAGATCCGGCCACATGAGGCACCTTCTTGAGATCAACGACCTCGCTCGCGACGAAGTGTCGGAGGTGCTGCGGCGAGCCGCCGACCCAGCACTGAGCAAGCCGTTGCAGGGACGTGGCGTGGCACTCGTCTTCGAGAAGCCGTCGGCTCGCACTCGCAACTCGATGGAAATGGCGGTGCATCAACTCGGTGGACATGGCGTCTACATCCAAGGGCACGAGGTCGGCTTCGATGTGCGCGAGACGGTTGAGGATGTGACCCGGACGCTGGCCTGCTACTACGACCTGCTTGCTGCTCGGGTCTTTCGCCACGATGTCGTCGAACGGATGTCAGCGCTCAATACCCGGCCGGTGGTCAACTTGCTGAGTGACCGGGCACATCCGATGCAGGCGTTGGCTGATCTGCTCACGCTGCGAGCCGAGTTCGGTGAGCTTGCTGGCCGAACCATTGCCTATATCGGCGACGCCAACAATGTCACCCGTTCGCTCGCCTTGGCGGCGCACGCAATGGGTATGCGTGTGCGGGTCGGCCACCCTGCGGGATATGGGTTCGATGCGGTCGATATGGCCGTTCTCGACCAGGCTGGGGTTGATGTCGAGTTCGTCGACGATCCGGTTGCCGCAGCCGCCGGTGCCGACGCGGTCTACGCCGATGTATGGACGTCGATGGGCCAGGAAGAAGAATCTGCTAAACGGTTGGTCGACTTTGCGGGGTGGACGATTGACACTGCGTTGATGGCCAGAGCCAGCGACGATGCGGTTTTCCTTCATTGCCTGCCAGCCCATGAAGGCGAGGAGTGCACCCGCGAAGTCCTTGAAGCACCGAACAGTCGTGTGTGGCTGCAGGCAGAGAACCGCATGCATGCAGCACGCGGTCTGCTGCACTGGCTTGTCACCGACGCCAAGTAGCGATGGATCTGCAATGACTGAGAATCGCCGTCGACCGAGCAAAACGCAACGCCAGCAGCGGATCGCCGACCTGCTTCAGGCCGAGGCGATTACGAGCCAAGAACGCATTGTTGAACATCTCAGCGAAGCTGGGATCTCGGCGACGCAGGCAACGGTCTCGCGCGATCTCGATGACCTCGGTGCCATCAAAGTCCGCATCCCCGGCGGCTCGACGGTGTACGCGATCCCGGATCATCCACATGACCAGATCGCCCCAGCTGGCCATTTGCGGCGGGTTTTCAGCGAATGGGTGGTCGATGCCCAAGCATCGGACAACATCGTCGTGTTGCGCACCCTGCCCGGAAGCGCTCACGTTGTTGCGTCGGCTATGGATCGAGCGGGGCTCGATGAGGTCCTCGGAACGGTTGCGGGAGACGACACGTTGCTCGTGGTCGCGGCACCCGGATCAACCGGCGAAGCTGTCGCTGACTTGTGTCGCGGCTTTGCAGATCTTGTGTAACCGTGATCGCCGGGTCCCGAACTGCCTTTCATTCATCCAATCTCACTTCACTTCTCATGTCACCTCACTCTTTCTGGAGCAACAATGTCTGACGTATCAAAGGTCGTTCTCGCCTACTCAGGGGGACTCGACACCTCGGTCATCCTCAAGTGGCTGCAAGTCGAATACGACTGCGAAGTAGTCACGTTCACCGCCGACCTTGGCCAAGGCGAAGAGGTGGAACCGGCGCGAGCCAAAGCCCAGGCGATGGGCGTGAGCGAGATCTACATCGATGACCTGCGCGAAGAGTTCGTGCGCGACTTCGTGTTTCCGATGTTTCGAGCCAACACCATCTACGAGGGCGAATACTTGCTCGGTACGTCGATGGCTCGACCGTTGATCGCCAAACGGCTCATTGAAATCGCACGCGAGACCGGGGCCGACGCGATCAGTCACGGTGCGACCGGCAAGGGCAACGACCAGGTTCGTTTCGAACTGGGTGCCTATGCCCTCGAGCCCGACATCAAAGTCATTGCCCCGTGGCGTGAGTGGGATCTCGGTGGCCGTGAAAGCTTGCTCGCCTACGCCGCCGAGCACGGCATCCCGATCGAGAAGACTCGCGGCGCCAAGTCGCCCTTCTCGATGGATGCGAACCTGCTGCACATCAGCTACGAGGGCGGGCCACTCGAGAACCCCTCGAACGAGCCGCCATCAGAAATGTGGCGCTGGAGCAGTTCACCAGAGCTCGCACCGAACGAAGGGGCATACGTCGAAATCGGCTACGAAAATGGCGACCCAGTCACCCTCGACGGCAAGCCGCTTTCACCAGCAACCATGCTGGCCGAACTCAACCGGCTCGGCAACGAGAACGGTATAGGTCGTCTCGACATCGTCGAGAACCGCTTTGTGGGTATGAAGTCACGAGGCGCATATGAGACACCAGGCGGCACGATCATGCTCAAGGCCCACCGGGCAATCGAGTCGATTTGCCTGGACCGCGAAGTGGCTCATCTCAAAGATGAGCTCATGCCCCGGTACGCGAAGATGATCTACAACGGCTTCTGGTTCAGCCCCGAGCGCGAAATGCTCCAGGCAGCGATCGACTACAGCCAAGCCAAGGTCAACGGATCGGTCACGCTCAAGCTCTATAAGGGCAACGTCATGGTGGCAGGACGTCGCAGCGACGACACGCTGTTCGATGAGAAGATTGCCACCTTCGAAGAAGATCACGGCACCTATAACCAGGCCGACGCCGAGGGGTTCATCAAGTTGAACGCACTGCGCCTGCGCAACCTCGCCCGCCGGGAAAGCCGATGAGTGACGGCGGCATCGACCCGGTCGATGGTGAACCAAATACCGAGTCTGCGAACACGCTCTGGCACGGGCGGTTTGCGTCAGGGCCGGCTCAGGCCCTGCTGACCTACACGGTGAGTTTGCCGTTCGATCGTCGCCTAGCCGCGTATGACATTGCCGGCAGCCGAGCCCACGTACGCGGACTGGTTCGGGTGGATCTGCTGACTGACGCCGATGGCGAATCCGTGCTCGCTGCACTCGACCAGGTCGAAGAAGAAATGGCTTCGGACCGGTTCGTCTACGTTGACAGCGACGAAGACATCCACACCGCGGTCGAGCGGCGAGTCACTGAAATCGCCGGCGATGCAGGAGCGCGGCTGCACACCGGGCGAAGTCGCAACGATCAGGTCGCAACGGACCTCCGATTGTTCGTCAAGGACCAGATGGGAGACCTTGCCCAAACAGTCGTTGACTTCATCTCAGTCCTGCACGACCGAGCGGTCGAAGCGGGCGACGCCTACCTTCCCGGCTATACGCACCTGCAGCGCGCACAACCGGTGTTGCTGTCGCATCACCTACTCGCTCACGCGTGGACGTTCCAGCGTGACGTCCGGCGACTGCTCGCCGCCCGAGACGCAGCTGATGTCTCGCCGCTGGGTGCCGGGGCGCTTGCCGGCTCGACGTTGCCGCTTGACCCCGACGGTGTTGCCGCAGATCTTGGCTTCTCGCGTCGGTTCGAGAACTCACTCGATGTCGTCAGCGATCGGGATTTCGTCGCCGATTCGCTCTATGCGTTAACCATGATTGGGATCCACCTGTCGCGTATTGGCGAAGAGTTTGTGCTCTGGTCAAGCGACGAGTTCGGGTTCGTCATCGTCGACGATGGATACGCCACAGGTTCATCGATGATGCCGCAAAAGAAGAACCCTGACATTGCCGAACTCAGCCGCGGGAAGAGCGGCCGGCTGATTGGCAATCTGACGGGCCTGCTGGCCACGCTCAAGGGCCTGCCGCTCGCATATAACCGTGACTTGCAAGAAGACAAGGAGCCGCTGTTTGATGGCATAGACCAGATCCGCGCCGGTCTGATTGCGGTGATGGGCATGATCGCAACCGCCAGCTTCCGAACCGAGAAAATGGCTCGAGCCGCCGACGAATCGACCGCCGGCGCGACCGATATCGCGGACTTTCTCGTGCGGACTGGCATGCCGTTCCGCGACGCCCACGCGGTCGTTGCTGCTGTAGTACGCCAGTCGCTCGACGAAGAACGCTCACTCGCCGCGGTGGTAGCCGAGACCGACAACCTGGGACCAGACGCTGCAGCGCTGTTGGCCCCAGGCGTGGGGATCAAGCTGCGAACCAGCCCCGGAGCGTCGGGTCCGGTGCCAGTCGCAGAGCAGATCGAGCGGCACGATGCCGCGCTCGCCGAGTTGCGCACGAGGGTCGCCGGGCTGTAGCACGAGGTCATGGAGCTCTACGACGTTATGCGCACGACCTTTGCCTGTCGTGAATGGACTGACGATCCTGTCAGCGACGAAACGTTGCACCGCATGCTCGACAACGCCCGTTTCGCCCCAAACGGCGGCAACCGACAGGGCCAGCACGTCATTGTTCTGCGTGACCGGTCGATTCGCGAGAAGCTGGTTCCGCTCGTGGCTGCGAGTACGGCGATCTATCAGGCGCAGACGGCTGCTGGCGAAGCACCATGGAACACCATCGTTGCATCATCGGTCGACGAAACTGCCATCCGAGCCGCCCGTCATCCGGTCACCTTTCCGGGTGTACAGGCCATGGTCGACGCACCAATCGTTTTGGTCGTCGCGATTGACCTGTCGGTGGTGGCGAGCTTCGACAAGGAACTCGAACGCATCGGCGTGATCAGTGGTGCATCGATCTATCCGCTGGTCTGGAACATCTTGATGGCAGCCCGCAACGAGGGGCTGGGAGGTGTGCTGACCACCTATCTTGCAGACCAAGAGCCGGCAGTGCAAAAACTGCTTGGCATGCCCGAGCACTACGCCGTTGCGGCGATGTTGCCGATTGGAGTTCCGTTCAAACAGTTGACCAAGCTCCGGCGTCGCCCGGTCGAGGACTTTGTGACGATTGACCGGTTTGACGGCGCTGCGTTCACCGTCTGATCGGTGCCCCACTGCACCGCACTGCGTCGCCTAGCGGTATTAGCGCATCGCGGTACTCGTGCCTTGCGTACTAGTAGAGGTCGCCGGCAATGCCGGCCGTGAGTTCGGCTTCAGTCCAAAACCCGATCGGTATACCCTGCGCAGCCGTTGCTCCCGGGGTGTTGGCGGCCGCCCGGTGATCAGCGGTAATGAGGGCATCGGTGCGGCGCCGACGCCACCAGTGAAACAGGCCATCGTGAAGTTCGGCCCGGACAGCAGCGAGCGCAGGGTCGTTCCCGCGGTCGTGTAGTTCGTGAGGGTCATCAGTCAGGTCGTAGAGCAGATTGGGTCCGATCTCGCTGAGGATGTACTTGTACTGGTCGGTGCGAAACATCGTCGCCCGCATGTGTCGCGGATCGACATCGGCGAGCCGATTCGACATCTCAAGGAAGCTGAAATCTGACTCGCAAACCGCCCCGTCGCGGGCGGTGGACCCGAGGGCGTGAAGAGATGGCTGCAGGCTGTGTCCCTCGAGCCATCGGTCGTGGTCGCCAAGGTTTCCGCCGAGTGCCTCGACGAAGGTCGGCAACAGGTCGATGGCTTCGACCAGATCGTTACTCACAGAGCCACGGGTCGCGTCGGCTTGTGGTCGTGGGTCAACGACGATCATCGGTGTGCGGACGACCTCTTCGTGTAGCCAGTCTTTCTCGCCGAGCCAGTGGTCGCCCATGTAGTCACCGTGATCAGCGCAGAACACAATCATCGTGTCGTCGCTCCGACCGGTTTCATCGAGCATGGCGAATAGACGTCCTAGGTGATCGTCGATCTGTCGCACCAGACCGAGGTAGGTGGGGTAGACGAGCGATCGGGCCTCGTCTCGTGCGAAGGCTCGTGAGATGCGGGACTGATAGAACGCGTCGAGCACTGGGTGCGGAGCGCGCCGTTCGTGGTCTGCTCGGTTTGGGGCAGCGAGATCGCTGGCATCGACCAGCTCGTGGTATGGCGATGACACGACGTAGGGCCAGTGAGGCTTGATGTAGCTGAGGTGGACACACCACCGGTCGTCGCCAGCCGAGCGGATGAAGTCGATCGCCCGATTGGTCATGTAGGCAGTTTCGGACAACTCGTCAGGAACGATTGCCGGGAACGGCGCTGACCGCAACAACCATCCAGATGTCCAGTTGCCGTTCGCGTCGATCACGCTGTTCGCTGCGCTGTGCCAGGGATTGTCTCCGTCGAAGCCATTAGACCGAAGGAAGGCGTTGTACGGCAGATCTCGCGACCGTTCGGCGTGTGGGTGTAGCCCGTCATCGCGGTGTTCTGGCTCGAAGCCGCATTGGCTTGCAAAGATCCATTCGGGACTGTCTGGGTGCATGCCCAGTCGCTCGATGTTGTCGTGGTCGGCGGCCATATGGGTTTTGCCGATCAGCACCGGGCGCACGCCGATGTCACGCATGTGGTCACCCAAGGTCCGTTGGCCGACATTGAGGGGTACCCGGTTCCACCTGGTGCCGTGCGTCTGCACATATCGACCCGTGTAGTAGCTCATGCGCGAGGAACCGCAGACCGAGCCCTGCACGAATGCCTTGTCGTAGCGAACCCCGCGCTCGGCAAGTCGGTCGATGTGTGGTGTTTGGATTGCGATGTTCCCGGCACATGACAGCGCGTCGTATCGAAGCTGATCACACATGATGAACAACACATTGCGGAGCGCTATCGGGTCGCCTTGTGGGTCGTTCGGTGGGCGGCAGTCTTCGGGCGTCACGACTACAGGTTCGCGCGTCGCATCACACTGCGATCGTGACCGAGCTTCTGTACCTGGCCGACGCCTACCATCGGACAGCAATGGCGGACCTCGACGCTGGTGTGTTGGTGGTCGATTAGGCGGGTGTGGTCGTCGCACAAATTCCGATGCGGAGTGCATTGGTGTGGCAACGTGCACGCATGTTCGAGATCGTCGCCGTCACCAAACCATCGTCCGACGTGGCAGATGCCGTTGCCCACCTCAAGGCCGCAACAGCGATTGGCGCCGCTGATCTCTCAGTTGACCGTCAGCGAGTTCTTGACCTGATCGCGTCGCACCCTTATATCGGCATGCGCACGTGTCGACCCGGCCACCTGACTGGGTCAGCGTTCGTCGTCGACCCCGAACGCCAGGCTTGCCTGCTGATGTTTCACACCAAGCTGCAGCGCTGGCTTCAGCCCGGTGGACACGCCGATGGCGACATGAACCTGGCCAACGTTGCGTTGCGAGAAGCACAGGAGGAAACGGGCATCGATGGGCTGCGGGTTGTCGTTCCTGCCGTTGATATCGATATCCACTCTGTCGATCCGCCAACTGAAGATGCGCACCTGCACCTCGATGTGCGTTTCTTGGTGCTCGCTCCGGCCGGAGCAAACGAGATCGGCAACCACGAGAGTGAGGCACTTCGGTGGGTTCGCGAAGGGGAATTGGCCGAGTTCGATCTTGATGAGAACACGCTGCGCATGGCGACCTCGGCGTTCGCCGTTGCCCGAATGATCGGCGACGCATAAGAGGGGTCTGGCCGTCAAATGGCCGAAATGATGCGGTCGTGTTTGACGCGGAGTGGTCGGTGTGCCCCGTTGAGTGGCGGTCTTGGGGTGGTGAAGTCGTAGCGGCCGTAGAAGTTGATGTGGGTGTGGCTCGCTGGTGGGATTCGAGCGATGTGTCGTTGCTCGATGTTGGGGCTGATCTGGTCGATGGCGTGGGCGATGTAGGTGGTATTCCACGCGATGACGGCGTTGGTGATCAGGGTGAGGCATTCGCCGATCACGTCTTGATCTTCTGGGTCTGGTCTGCGGATTTCTCCTTGGTTGGCGAAGAAGATGTCTTTGCGTAGGGCGTGGATTGATTCGCCTTTGTTGAGTTGGCCGTGGATGCGGCGGCGGTGGTGTTCGTCGTGGAGGTATCGCAGGATCGACACGGTCTTGGCGAGTCGTCCGTATTCCTGGATAGCTCGGGTCAGATGGTTCTGGCGGGCTGATCCCTGAAGCCTGCCAACCAGAATCGAGGCTGGCTCATGGCCGTGTCGAATGGTTGCTGCAACTCGACACATGTCGTCCCAGCGCTGGGTGATCCGGTCTGGGTTGACTTTGTGTGTGAGGAGGCTGGCTGCGGGTCCGGCTGCGATCGCTCACTGGATCGAAACCACATACCACCGGCGCCGACGCCAACCTCGACTCAACAAATTGACACCTATCGAATACGAAACAATCATGACCCCAACAGCCCTACAGGCTGCCTAACAATTCAAACAACCAACATCAACCACAACGGGGTCAAACCCTATGCCCCTATCAGCGCGGGTAACGTTTTGATCGATGG
>CALDYC010000051.1 GCA_937941245.1 uncultured Acidimicrobiales bacterium
AGCGCCCGGCACATGGCCCACGCAGCATCGACATCTTGGTCAAGGGTGACGATGGCACCCGACCAGCCACCGTCGGGTTCCTCGGCTCGGGCTCGTTCTGGGGTCGATACGGAGCGCCAAGACAGTTGGGCGAAATCCAACGTCTGCGCGAGCGTGGGCGGGCAGGGGTCAGGAAACACCAGCAGGGGATTCATGATGTCTGTGACCTCGACATGTATGCAGCGTGTCGCACACCGCATGGGTTCCGCAAACAAATCGGGCTACGTAACACGGCGTTCACATTGGCTGTTTAGATTGCGGCGAAGACGAAAGCGAACGGAGACATCATGTACCGCGCGGAATACATCTGGATTGACGGCACCGAGGACCCTTACCCCGGGCTGCGTTCTAAGACCAAAGTTCTCGAAGACGGCAAAGAGCCCGGCATTTGGGGCTACGACGGGTCAAGCACCAATCAAGCACCCGGTGAGAACAGCGACGTGGTGCTCAAGCCTCAGTTTGTGTGCCCTGATCCGATTCGTGGCGGTAACGACATTCTCGTGATGTGCGACACGTACGTGCCCGAGACCATGGAACCGCTTCCGACGAACACACGGGTGGCAGCGGTCAAGGCTGCAGAGGCCTATGGCGACGCACAGGACATGTGGTTCGGTCTTGAGCAGGAATACACGTTGATGACCGAACAGGGCTGGCCAGCCGGCTTCCCTGACGGAGCCTTTCCCGGACCTCAGGGTCCGTACTACTGCGGCGTCGGTACGGGCCGCGTCGCCTTCCGCGACCTGGTTGAAGAGCACACGACAGCGTGCATGCAAGCAGGTCTCAAGATCAGTGGCACCAACGCCGAGGTCATGCCCGGTCAGTGGGAGTTCCAGATTGGCCCTGCAGGTACTGTCGAGGTAGGTGACCACTTGTGGATCGCCCGCTACCTGCTCGACTTGCTGAGCGAGAAGTATGGCGTGATCGCATCGATCGCTGCCAAGCCAATGAAGGGCGATTGGAACGGCGCCGGCATGCACACCAACTTCTCGACCAAGGCCATGCGCGAAGGCTGGGATCCAATGATCGCCGCTGCCGAAGCCATGGGCGCACCTGGCAAGCCTGAAGAGCATCTTGCCGGATACGGCCTGGGTAAGGAAGATCGCCTGACTGGAGCGCACGAGACCGCGCACTGGTCAGAGTTCCGGTATGGCACTTCAGACCGTGGCGCATCGATCCGTATTCCATGGCAGTGCGCTGTCGACAAGATGGGTTATCTCGAGGATCGCCGTCCAATGGCCAACGCCGACCCGTATACGGTCGCTGCGTTAATCACCAACACGGTTGGCGCCGCCCTCGCCTAATCGGACTCGATCCGGTCTTTCAGGCCCTCTGCCTTCAACGGCAGGGGGCCTGTTGCTTTTTGTCGACATCTGCGAGGCTGTGGCATGGACGTCGTCATCAGACTCTTTGAGGAAGCCGACCGCTCGGCGGTCGTGGCCTTGTGGCACGAGTGCGGCCTGACCCGCCCGTGGAATAGTCCGTCGGCTGATATCGATCGCAAGTTGGCTGATAGTCCCGAAGGCTTCTTTGTGGCCGTGGCAGAGGCGCAAATCGTCGGGTCGATCATGGTTGGCTACGACGGCCACCGCGGGTGGATCAATTACGCTGGTGTCGACCCGGCCGCGCAGCGCTCGGGAATCGCGTCAAAGCTCATGGCCCATGCCGAGCTCTGGTTGCTCGAGCAACGATGTCCGAAGGTGAACTTTCAAGTTCGTTCCGACAATCTCGGTGCTCTGCAGTTCTACGACGCGATTGGCTACACGGTCGATGATGTCGTGTCAATGGGCAAGAGGCTGATTGCCGACGTCTAACACGGGTGTCGCTACCGGCGGTGTCGCTATCGGCGGTGTCGCTACCGCGGTGGCGTTAGCGGCGGCGCGACTGCCTCCAACGCCCGACGTCACGTCCGAGGCGCCACACAAAGATCACCAGCATGAGAGCGATCGTCGCCATCGCGAAGGGGATGATCACCGGGCATTCACGGTGCCATCGCCTGCCACGCCGCCGCGACGTCGGCGTCGCCGAAGACCTCTACGTCGTCGACAGAGCGTCCCCAGACCCACAGGTCGAGCGACATTGCGCTGCCCCGAATGGCGGCGTCGCCCTTTTCGTGCTCGTGGGTCACGACGACTTCGTTCTCGGTGCTGCCGCGTTGCAGCATCCACTCGCCCGGCCCATCGGTGCGATGAAGATGCAGAGTCTTGGGTGGATACGTGCGATTCGGGCGTCGTGTCGACGACACCAAGCCGACCTCGAGGTACTCGTTGATTCCGTCTGCAGCGAGGTCGCCGTGAATCGGTTGACGGTCATTGACTCCGTCCTCAGCGTCGACTCGGTGAATGACCGTCTCGTGTGCCATGCGTCGCGCCCACCATCCAACGGTGCTGCCGTTGCCGAAGGTCCATGCCGCATCGTCTGCGCTTCGGGCGGCGAACTGATCTAGCAAGGCAGATCGTCGCTCTTCGATCCATGGTCCGATCGTGTCGCCATCGGGTGCGGCCGAACGCTCGCCGGGCGGGCTCGGCTCGGTGCTCGACGCTGCGACGTTCGCGATCACGAACGACCAGACTCCACCAATGTGTGCGACCAGATCCCGCATTGACCAGTCGTCATTGCACATCAGGGAGACGTCAAGGTTGGCAAGTGCGATGTCGATCAGGCGTCGACTGTCAGCATCGACGGCGGCGAGGAACTCGGCATGGTTCATTCGAGCAAACTACAGCGACCTCGAGCTAGAGCCCTCGACGTACGGGTGGAAGGTCGTCGTAGTCGGGCGTCTCTTTGTCCTGCATGGCCCTGAAGCTCTCAGCCATATCGGGCATGCGAAACATGCCGGTCTGCCAGGTGGCGATGAAGTTGAGCGAGTCGGCCACGCTGTGATCTCGTGTGAAGTTGATGGACTCTTTCGTGCCGAGGATCGCGAGCGGCGACTTGGTTGCGATCCGTTCGGCGATGTCGGTCACGCCATCGATCAAATCCTCATGCGTCGCAAAGACCTCATTTACCAGGCCGACCTCGCGAGCCCGGTCAGCCGACATGCGGTCGCCGGTATAGGCCAGTTCACGAGCAACGCCTTCGGGGATGATCTTCGGAAGTCGTTGTAACGTGCCGACGTCGGCTGTCATGCCGATGTTGATCTCCTGAATGCAGAAGAACGCATCGGCCGAGGCGTAGCGCATATCTGCGGCGGTGACCATGTCGACGGCGCCGCCGATGCAGCCGCCCTGGATCGCTGCGAGCACCGGCATGCGTGCTCGTTCGAGACAGTTGAAGCTGTCTTGAAGGTGCATTGCCTGCAGCCGCAGGTTGGCATTGCGACGGCCTTCCTCGACCGTGGCACCTTCGCCGATACTGCCTCCACCAAACACGGCAAGGTCCATGCCAGCACTGAAGTGCCGGCCGGTCGAGCTCAACACGATGGCCCGTGCCTCGCCCTGGTCGCTGAGGCTGTTGATGATCTCAGGAAGCTCACGCCAGAACGAGGCAACCATCGAGTTCAGTTCGTCAGGCCGGCTCAGTTGGACGTGAGCGACCTTGTTGGTGATGGACACATCGAAGCACTCGTAGCTCATGATCCCAGGGTGCCACGGCAAGGTGTTCGCGGACGACCCGAGCCAGCGACGAAACACTTCGTCGTGGTTGTTTGAACACATAGAGTGGTAAACTGTGCGGTCGTGTAAAGCCAGCCTAGATCTGTGCAACGCCTTCCAGAAAGTTGAAGTTCCACATGCGACGTCCGTTTCGATCGATTTGTGTCCTCCTGGCCACATTCGGATTACTCCTTCCGATGCTCTCGTTGTCTGCCCAGGCACAGGGGGCGATTTCGGTTTCTGGTGTCGTCAATGACTACTACCCGGTGACGTCGATCACCGGAACCACGGTTGCGATTGGTTCGCAAGATGCTCGCGGCGCCGGAGGTTCTCTCGATGTCGGTGATCGGGTCATGGTGATTCAGATGACAGGCATTCCACCAGCTCAGGGTGGATCTCACGGCGTGTATGAACTCGCAACGGTCACCTCTGTTGCTCCGGGGTCAGTTGGCCTCGACGTTCTCTCACGTCCCTTCGAGGTCGGCACAGAGACGATTCAAGTCGTAGAGCTGGTCGACGACCCAGCCGGGGTAACGGTTATGGGGGTGGTGACCGCGCCACAGTGGAACGGGGCAACAGGCGGAATTGTTGCAATGTCTGGATCGACGCTCGTGCTCAACGCCGGTATCGACGTGACTGGACTCGGATACTCAAATGATCCAGACAACCTGCTCGGAACGGGAATCGCCCCGAACGCAGCGACAAGTCAGGTGATGTCGAGTGCGGCATCACAGCCAGCCGGGCCTGTCGGCGATGGCGTCGGGTTTGATGCAGTCGGTGGCGGCGGTGGCGGCGGCGGTGGCGTCGGTGGCGTGGGTGGATCAGCATTTGCGGGCGGCCCTGCCGCTGGTGGTGGATACGGCGTCGGCGGTTCTGGCACCTATGGGGACCTAGCCCCCGGAGTCGACGGTGCTCCGGCGTTCATCCTCTCAGGCGCCGGTGGTGGCGGTGGAATTGTCGGTGGTGGTGGCGGCGGCGGAATGACGGCAATCGATCCCGACATGCACGGTGGCGGTGGCGGTGGCGTCATTGGTGGTGGCGGAGGTGGCGGCGGCGGTGACATCGGTGCTGGTGCAGGTGGCGGCGCAGGCGGCATCGGCAATGGAGCCGACGGGGCTGGAAATCCAGTCACTCCGGTCGGCCAACCGGCAAGTGGTCAGTCACCCGATGAGTCGGGTGGTGCAGGGGGCGGCGGGTCCTACGGCGGCGGTGGCGGCGCATGCGGCGGCCTCGCCGGAGGAGATGACGGTTCTGGTGGCGGTGCCGGCGGTGGCTGGGCCGGCGGGGGCATCGCCGGATCACCTGGCGGCGGAAACTCCGGCACCGGTGGCAATGGCAACTTGCCCGTAGCCGCGCCGATTCCCGATGATTTTCATTACCTGCGCGATACCGACGCTCGACTTATGTTTGGTGGCGCAGGCGGATCAACCTTCAACTGGAACTCTGGAACTGATATCGAAGGGCCGAGCGCCCGGATTCCCGGTGGTGCCGGTGGTGGAATTGTGTATCTCGAATTCGACACCGTTGCCGGCAACGGAAACGTGATTGATGCAGACGGAGCAGATGGTTCAGACGCTGCAGCCTTTGTCGGCGCAGATCGTCGATTCATGGTCTCGGGCGGCGGTGCTGGCGCTGGCGGGCAGATGCACATTCTGACCGACGAATTTGTGTCTCTAACGAACACGACCGCAAGCGGCGGTCAGGGCGGCGATCCCGTGACCGATACCACAAACCCAGAAGTCGAAGGCGGTGGCCTCGGCCCGTACCACGCCGGAGTCTCGGGTGCTGGCGGCGGTGCTGGCGGCGTGTGGGTACATGGCGTCGGTATGCCAACAACAACCAATACAGGTGCAGGTACTGCTGCTACCGGATC
>CALDYC010000052.1 GCA_937941245.1 uncultured Acidimicrobiales bacterium
CCATCGATCTTTGCCGGGCACTACGACCCCAGCTTCTCGCTCGACCTATGTATGAAGGATCTCGGGCTCACCATGGAGCTGGCCGAACAGGTCAGCACCGACCTGCCCATGACCGAACGGGCCCACGCCACGTTTGCTCGCGCCACCGATCGGTACGGAAGCGACGCGGGCGAACTGCACGTCGCGAAGCGGATCGAGGACGATGCTGATCTGTCGTTTCGGATGGAAGGCGACTGGGTCCCTCACTGGGAGGCGTGAACGCCAACCGCTCGCCACGATGCGAGGTCGCTCAGCGTGGGCTTCCGGCTGGGAACGAGAACGGCATCAGCCGGGGTCCGCGAACCTGGCCGCCGGCCCACTTCATCGGCCCTCGGTCGCTCAGTTCGAATTCGGGTATACGTTCGAGCCAGACCCGAACGGCAACAGTCATTTCGAGACGAGCCAGGTTCGACCCGGCGCACCGGTGTATGCCTGATCCGAATGCGATGTGGCGGTTCTTTGCCCGGTCGATGATGAAGGTGTCGGGGTCTTCGAACTGTTCGGGGTCGTGGCACGCTGCGGGAAAGTTCATCAGGATCTTGTCACCGCGCTTGATGTGCACGTCGTCGTTGTAAGCCACGTCGGTCTCAGCAACGCGGGCCATGGTGACCGGAGCGTAGAAGCGAAGGAACTCTTCGATCGCGGTCGGCAGTAGCTCGGGTTCGTCGAGCAGACGCTGTCGATCTGCTGGATTGTTGGCGAGATGCCACAACGCCGAACCAATCGAGCTCCAGGTGGTGTCGATGCCGGCGACGATGAGCAAATTGGTGATACCGACAACCACGTTTTTGGTGATCTTCGCATCGGGGTCGTCGAGCTCCATGAACAGCAGTTCAGTCAACAAGTCCTGCTGCGGGTCGACCTTGCGCTTATCGACCTCAGCACCGATGAAGCCGAGAAGTTCGTCACGAGCTTCGAGGCGTTTTTCTGGCTGCGTCAGGCCCTCGCCGAGCAACATGTTGACCCAGTGCACAAACTGGTCAGCCATTCCTGGGTCCACACCGATGAGGTGTGCGATGACTCGCGGCGGAATTTGCTGTGCATAGTCGACAGCTCCGTCGCATTGCCCTGATTCGATGAACCCGTCGATGAGCGAGTGACACAGCTCGGCGGTGTACTGCTCATGTGCCTGCACTGCCCGGGGGGCGAACGCCGGAAGCAGCATGCGACGCGTCCACCCGTGGATCGGCGGGTCAGCCGTGATCGGCGCCGCGGCGATCATTTGCTCATAGCGCGACATCTCGGGAGCGTTCGGGGCCGGCGGCATGACGAGCGGCTGACGCGAACTCAGCTCGTCGGTCATCTTCGCCATCTCGCGCAGGTCGTCGAAGCGAGTTGGGTTCCATGATCCGCCCAGACGGTCGGTGTGGGCTACCGGGCATTTCGAACGCATGTCGGCCCAGATGGGAACAGGGTTATCAACGTACGCCTGGTCACGAATGTCGTAGTCGGTAGTCCAGTCAGTGACTGGTCCTCCCGGTTTCCAGATCTCTTCTGATGTCGCCATCTTCATTTTGGCGTGCATGTCGTCGTGGTCGACGTTTCTGGTGGTGTCGGTCATCTCCGTGTCCTTCACTCATGTGGCCTGCCATCCCCCGATGGCAGCAACGGCCTTTAGCCACAGTAGCCATTGGTGTCCTCGGCCGCCGAATGCCACCGCGACACGGCCACACCCGTGAGCACACACCGAGCCTGCGGTAGCGCATACGATCCAAACGTATGAGCGAACCCACGATCACCCGCACCGACGACGTCTTTCTGCTCGACTTCGGTGCTGGCGAGAACGCGACATCCGATGCGTGGGTTTCTGCCGTGCACGACCGGCTCGACGAGTTTGACGCCGCTGACGGCCCCAAGGCGCTGGTCACGACCGGCTCAGCTAAGCACTACTCGAACGGGCTCGATGTTGCCTACATGGCAACGATCGACGGACCTGGTGTTGCCGATTATGTCGAGCGGGTCCTGGGTGTCGTTCGCCGCATCATGTTGCTCGGTGCACCGACCATCGCGGCGGTCAACGGCCATGCGTTCGGCATGGGTGCGTTTCTGGTGCTCGCACACGATCAGGCCGTCATGCGTGAGGATCGCGGTTTCATCTGCTTCCCCGAAGTCCATATTGGCATGTCGTTTCCCGAGCCGCTGCTTGAGATCGCTCGGTTCTCGCTGCCACCTCGGTCGTTGCGGCAGGCATTGTCAAGCGGACATCGCTACTCGGGCCCCCAGGCGGTCGCCGCAGGCATGGTCGACGAGGTCTGTTCACTTGACACGCTTCGACCGCGTGCAACCGACATGGTCTCGCCGCTCGCCGCAACAGCGAGCAGCAATCTCGCCGAGATCAAACGGCAAATCCTGCCCACCATCGCGGCGCGGGTCGCGACCTGAGTTTCGGCTCACTACCCACCGTTGAGGAGATCCATATGCCGAGCGCGTCGACCCCGACAACCGAACAAGTCGAGACCTTCGCTGCCGACGGCGTGGTGTGCGTGCGGGGTCTCATCGATCTCGACTGGATTGAACAGCTGCGAGTCGGCGTTGCTGCAACATTGGCTCAACCGTCAGACCGCAGCCGGCTGTGGCACACCGACGAGCACGGCCGAGAGTCTCGCTACGACAGCCAGGTATGGAAGACCCGACCCGAGTACGAGGACTTTATTTTCAACTCGGGTATCGGCGAGATGGCCGGACGTCTCATGCAGAGCAGCACCGCCAACTTCTTCTTCGATGCCATGTTCTGCCGCATGCCGGGTGTGCAGTTCCGAACGCCGTTTCATCAAGATGAGCCGTTCTGGTCCATTGAGGGTTTCCAGACCTGTTCGGCCTGGATGCCGCTCGTTGCGGTGGCCAAAGCAAGCTGCCTCGAAGTGGTCCGCGGATCACATCGCTGGACCGAACGATTCCATCAGCACAACTTCGCCGAGCTGACCGGAGACAAACGCGACGACGTGTCTTTCGACGACGGCTACGTCCCATTCCCCGATATCGAAGGCAACCGCGGCGACTACGACCTTGCCAGCTGGGATATGGAGCCGGGCGACGTCATGTTCTTCAACGGCCGATCGATACACGGCGGTTCAGGCAATCTCGCTGAAGGAAGCGAACTGCGCGCGTTCAACACAAAGTGGGCGGGCGACGACGTGCGGGTGATCTTTCGCGAGACCGGCATGGATCCCGACCATCGCCAGGCGATGACTGAGGTTGGGCTGGCTCCCGGTGATCGGCTGGGCGGCGAGCTGTATCCGCTCGTCTGGTCAGCCGAAGGTGCATCGGTTCTGGTGTAGCAACATCCCATGTGTCATCGCTGGCCCCGGGCATCGCTGCTGCGAGCAGCGTCGCCTCACGCAGAGTCGCCTCACGCAGAGTCGCCTCACGCAGAGTCGCCTCACGCGATGTCGAAACCTGCTTCGTCGATGGCTGCGATGACCGCCGACGTTGTGCCGCCAGTGACGGTCACCACTTTGCTTTCGAGGTCTACGTCGACGGCCGTGACACCGGCGACGGCTTCGACCTCGGTGCGGATCGCGGTAACGCAGTGGCCGCAGCTCATGTCAGGTACCGAGTAGGTCGTTGGGTTATCCACGGCGTCAGTCTCGCATGAGGGGTGCGGTCAGTTTCGGCGGTAACCGGTGAACCTGCGCAGGCGCAGACTGTTCGACACCACGAACAGCGAGGACAGCCCCATCGCCGCCGCGGCAACCATTGGGTTGAGCACGCCTAGGGCCGCGAGTGGAATCGCTGCGGCGTTGTATGCAAATGCCCAGAACAGGTTGCCCTTGATTGTCGAGAGCGTGCGGCGAGATAGCGCGATCGCGTCAGCGACGGCTCGCAGATCGCCGGACACGACGGTCAAGTCCGAGGCTTCGATCGCCACATCGGTGCCGGTGCCGACTGCGATTCCGAGGTCAGCCTGGGCCAACGCTGGGGCGTCGTTGATGCCGTCGCCAACCATGGCAACTCGTCGACCGTCTGCCTGTAGTCGGCTGATGACATCTGCCTTGTCGCCTGGGTACACCTCGGCGATGACCTCGTCACCCTGTTGCGTGCCAATGCCGACCGCTGCCGCCACCGAGTGAGCGGTTCGCGTGTTGTCTCCGGTGAGCATGATCACGGACAAGCCTTGGTCGTGCAGCGCAGCGATGGCATCGACCGACGTGTCCTTGATCCGGTCAGACACGACGAAGACCATCTCGGCGACGGCGTTACGGCCCGCCAGGACCGCTGTCGAACCTTGGGCCTCGGCACTCGCTGCATCTGCTTCGATGCCGTCGGGGACGTGGTCAAAGAAGCTTCGCCGCCCTACATGCACGGCTGCACCATCGACAGAACCTGCGACACCCGAACCTGGCGTGTTGACGAAGTCGGTCACCGAGAGGTGCTCGTCAACCGATACCGCGATTGCCCGGGCAATCGGATGCTCTGAAAGACCCTCGAGCGACGCTGCCATGCGATGGAGCGCACGGGTGTCGGTGTCGCTCAGGCCATAGCTGCGCACGTCGGCCACGGCCATCTGGCCAGTCGTCACGGTGCCGGTCTTGTCGAGGACAGCGACCGAGATATCACGGGTGTCTTCAAGGACTTCGCCGCCCTTGATGATTACCCCCAGCTGAGCACCTCGGCCCGTACCGACCATGATTCCGAGCGGCGTGGCCAGGCCAAGCGCACACGGACACGCAATGATCAGCACCGCTACTGCGGCGGTGAACGCAGCGTCGGCGCCGTGCCCGAGCACGAGCCATGCAATCAACGTGAGCGCCGACGCAACGATCGCGAGCGGCACGAATACCCCAGACACCCGGTCAGCGAGCCGCTGAACCTGGGCGCGGCTGCCTTGTGCCTGATCGACCAGTCTGACGATCTGGGCCAAGGCCGTATCGCTGCCAACCCGGGTGGCCTCGACGGTGAGCGAGCCATTCGCATTGATGGTTGCGCCGATGACCTCGTCGCCAGGTCCGACTTCGACTGGCACGGGTTCGCCAGTCACCATCGACGCGTCAACCGCAGAATGCCCGTCGACGATCACGCCGTCGGTTGCGATCTTCTCGCCTGGTCGAACCACAAAGCGCATGCCTGCAACGAGGTCGTCGAGCGCGATCTCGCTTCCGTCGGTCAGACGCGCGGTGCGCACCCCCAGATCAGCGAGGGCGCGGATCGCATCACCTGAGCGGCGCTTGGCCCGTAGCTCCATCCACTTGCCGGCCAAGATCAGCGTGACAATGACTGCGCCGGTCTCGAAGTACACGTGACCGTCGCCTACGTCGCCGATGAGCACGACGAGCGACCACACGAGCGCCGACAACGATCCCATCGACACCAGCGTGTCCATCGTCGTTGCGCCGTGGCGAAGGTTGCGACCCGCAGCGCGGTGAAAGGTCCAACCGGACCACAGGATCACCGGAGTCGCGAGCGCCGCAACGATCCAACGCCATCCGGAGAACTGCAGAACATCAAGCATGGAGATCGCCATCGCCGGAGGTGTCAACACGGACCCGACGGCGAATCGGCGTTTCAGGTCGCTCTCTCGGCGCCCCTCGGCTGCCTCGGTCTCGTCGTCGCCGATGACCGTGTAACCAAGGGCTTCGATCTCGGTCGCAAAGGTTGCGGCGTCGATCGAACCGTCGTGGCGTACGACGGCCCGGCCAGTGGCAAAGTTCACCTGCGCATCGACGACGGCATCGAGTTTGCGCATGCGCCGCTGGACCCGATTGGAACAGGCTGCGCAAGTCATTCCGTCAATCGTCAGGTCCGTCCGGACCTCGGCAGTAGGGGCCACGTGCTCAGGCTAGACCCGCCGCTAATCGCTACGAGGCAGACGCGCCCGGGGGTAACCGGCCGTGCGGCTCTAGGACGTCGGGGCAAGCGCATCGATGACCGATGCGAACACGTCGACGTCGCGCACGACGTAGTGGGTTATGCGGCTCTTCGGATTTCACCGGGGGTTGATGGTGCCGAGTAGGTCCCAGTTGGGTTTGCCGGCGTAGAGCAGTGCGCGTATCCGGTAGTGGTCGAAGCGGCGGAACCCGAACGCTGCCCGCTTGACCCGTTTCATCAAGTTG
>CALDYC010000053.1 GCA_937941245.1 uncultured Acidimicrobiales bacterium
GTTGCATGTGGCAGGTCGAGGAGATTGACATCCCGGCCGGTTGTGTCCCAGATGCCAACCCCATAGCTGTACCTCGACTAATCGATGCGATTACGTTCACGAACAATTGTGAAGCTGAGGTCACCTCAGGTCCGTTGACGATCAACAAGGTCGTTGTGGGTGATGTTCCGCCGGGCATCGAGAACTTTGATTTCGAGATCATTGGCAACAACGAGGCGTGTTCGAACATCGACAGCGTGCTCGTGGCTCCCGACGGTTCGACGCAGACCGAGGTGGCGTACACGGTTGGGGACCTCGACTGTGTGTACGCGGTGAACGAGCTGAACGTTCCCGATACCTGCGTGTCTCAGGCCGATACGGTCAAGGTCGACGTCTTCAACGACTTCACGATCACGGTGCAAAATACGTGTCAAGAACAGATCGCTATCGGTGCCCGTAAGGTCCTGACTCCTGGGTCAGTTGTTGACCCTGGCGTGGTGTTCGCATTTTCCGCAACCCCCCTCAAGCCTGCAGAGTGTGTTGCTAATCCAGCGAATTGGACGATGGCGGCCAATGCGGCGCCGACGAGTGTGGAGTTCACGAACACTGACCTCGACGGAATCCGCTGCGAGTACCTTATTGAAGAGGTCGACATTCCGGCAGGGTGCGCGGTCGTTGGCGAGAACCCGCAGACGATCAACGTCCGTCAGGACATTCTGTTCACGAACGACTGTAGTGCGGTGACGGGTTCGCTGACGGTGTCAAAGATTATGGCTGACGGGTCTGATGTGCCTGCCAACATGTTCCCATTCACGATTGTGGGTAGCCCCGACACGTGCACTGTCGAGGCAGATTCGTTCGGGCTCTTGGGTGGTACGTCGATTGATCTGAAGGCGAGATTGATCTCCGACGACGGCGCTCCGTGCACGTATACCGTTACCGAGGGTGATCTGATCAGCGGTTGCTCGTTGGTTTCGGCCAACGATGTGGTGCTGAGCGTCGACAACAGTTTCATCGGTTCGTTTACCAACACGTGCGACTTGTCAGCGCCGATCCCGGTCTTGGCGGTGTCCAAGGTTGCAGTTGCGGGCGATGCTGATTGTGGTGAGGCTGCGGCTGATCCGTTGCCGGTTGTTGCCGGCGATGTGGTGAAGTACTGCGTGACCGTGACGAATAACGGCCCTGGAACAGCGCATGCGGTCACCATCGTCGATGACGCAGCAACACCAGCCGACACGAGCGATGACACCACCCTGGTGTATACCGCGACTGGTGGCGTGCTGGCCGAAGGCGCGACGTGGACCGAGCAGTACACGGTCACGATCGTTGCTGGCAGCGAGATTTTGACGAACACTGCCGAGGTGAGCGCCGAGAGCGAAACAGGTGATCCAACGGTGCCGGTCGATGACACCGCCGTGACCACCGATGCCTCATTGCCGGTCCTGGCTGTTTCGAAGGTCGCCGTTGCGGGCGATGCTGATTGTGGTGAGGCTGCGGCTGATCCGTTGCCGGTTGTCGCAGGTGATGCGGTGAAGTACTGCGTGACGGTGACCAACAACGGTCCCGGTGGCGCATACAACGTGAACATCGCCGACGATGCAGGCACGCCAGGCGATCTCAGTGATGACATTTCGTTTACCTATGCCGCGACTGGTGGCGTGTTGGCTGAAGGTGCATCGTGGACCGAGCAGTACACGGTCACGATCGTCGCTGGCAGCGAAAGTGTGACGAATACCGCCAAGGTAAACGCTGAGAACGAAAGCGGTGACCCGACGGTGCCGGTCGAGGGCACTGCGGTGACTACCGATGCATCGTTGCCGGTGGTGACTGCTTCGAAGGTCGCGGTCCCAGGTGGGGCTGACTGTTCGGCCGCGGTTGCAAGTCCGCTACCCGTCGATGTCGGTGATGTCGTGAAGTACTGCGTCACGGTGACCAACAATGGGCCAGGCAACGCATATGAGGTCGAGATCGTTGACAATGCGGGAACGCCCGACGACCTGACTGATGACACCACCTTCACCTACCAGGCGAATAGCGGTGTGTTGGCCGAAGGTACGAGTTGGACGGTGACGTACAACATGACGGTCGCCGCAGGCGAGCAAAACCTGACGAACGCGGCTGAAGTCAAAGCCGAAAACGAGATTGGCGACCCAATCGTGCCGGTCATTGACACCGCGTCGACCACAGCTCCACCGGCCGTGGTCACGACTCAGTACCCATACCCAAACATCACGAAGGGGCCCGAGGCGCCAGCTCCGTTCCCGTCTGGCCCGCCCCCAGCGCCGTCAGCGCCGCTTGCGGTAACTGGTACGTCGACATCGTCTCGAGCGGCTGTGGCGATCGCCATAATCGCGGTTGGTGGATTTGTTGCCGTGACTGGTCGCCGCCGAGCGGCCGACCAGGCCTAGCTCTGCAACGGCCAGACTGACCTGCAGCGATGTGGGCGGACGAGAGCACCTCGTTCGCCCGCAGAACTGTTCGTCTGTCGCGTGGCTGTGACCACTGAAGCGCCGTTGTGAACGCGGGGGCGCCGGCGTGACCGCGGGGGCGCCGACGTCACCGCCGCGGGGATCGAGCTCGACCTAGCCCACACATGACCTCTCGCACAATGAAGGTCAAAGCGCCGGACCGGTAGCCGAGCATGATCGCGTCGCGGCGAGAGCGTCGCCCGCATGTGGATACAGCTTGTCGAATCGAGCAGTTCCGCAATTCCCGACCAAGTTAGTTGCATTTCAGGATGGGGGTGTTTAGGGTCGGGGCCAGCAATACCCGATAACTCCGATCAGAAATTGGATCTTTAATGCCCTCCGCGGTGATCAGCCCTGAATCTGCAACCACATCTGAGCCGGCGCAGCCTCCATCTGTTGCGCCGCACTCGTTGACGCAGGCGCCGAGCTACCCGGTCAACCTGCGGTTGGTTGGCCGCCGCTGTCTCGTCGTCGGTGCAGGGCAGGTGGCGATCCGCAAAATTGCCGGACTCGTCAAGTCCGGCGCAGCAGTCACCGTTGTCGCCCCTGTGATCCGGGACGAGATTCGAGCGATCGAAACGGTTGCGCTGATCGAACGTGTGTATCGGTCCGAAGACCTCTTGGGTCACATGCTCGTGATCACCTGCACCGATGATTCGGCGGTTAACGCGGAGGTCTACCGAGATGCTGAGGTGATGGGGATATGGGCAAACTCTGCCGACGACCCGGTCAACTGTGCCTTCACGCTTCCAGCCGTGGCCCGGGCAGGTGACCTGCAGGTGACGGTCTCGACGCACGGTCGAAGCCCTGCGCTGGCGACCTGGCTTCGGCAGCGGTTTGAGCGTGAGTTCGATGCCACCTACGAGGTGCTCCTGCAGGTGCTCAGCGATGTGCGGGCCGAAGTCCGTGCCGAACGTGGAACGAGCGAGATCGTTGGCTGGTCCGAAGCGCTTGACGCTGGTGTATTCGAACGTGTTCAAGGCGGCGATCTCGACGGGGCCAAGCACCTGCTTCGCCGCCACCTCGGATTGGCGCAACGATGACGGTACATCTCGTTGGCGCCGGACCCGGCGACCCCGAACTGCTGACATTGCGGGCCGCTCGGCTGCTGGCCTCTGCCGACGTCGTCGTGCACGACCGACTGGTGTCGGCCGAAATCTTGGACATGGTGGCCCCCTGGGCCGAATGCATCGACGTGGGTAAAGACCCCAATGGCGAGCGCACCTCACAAGACGACATCCACGACATCCTCGTCGATGCTGGCACGCGTCACGATGTCGTCGTCCGTCTCAAAGGCGGAGATCCGTTCGTGTTTGGGCGCGGCGGCGAGGAAGCGCTCGCTCTGAGAGCCCACGGCATTGCGGTCGAGGCCGTGCCCGGTATTTCGTCGTCAGTGAGCGGGCCCGCTGCCGCAGGCATTCCGGTAACCCACCGTGGGGTCGCAGCGGCCTTCACGGTCGTTACCGCGCATCGGGGGCCAACGGGCGAACCCGTCAACTGGCGGGCCCTGGCGGAGTTCGGCGAGACGATCGTTGTTCTTATGGGAGCGCGCCGCGCTGCGGAGATTGCCAGCGACCTCATTGGCTATGGGCTCGCCGCGACGACTCCGGTCGCGGTCGTGCATGCCGCCACCACGCCACAGCAGCGCATCGACCGGCTGACCCTTGACCAACTCGGCGCTGAGCCGGTTGCGAACCCGGCGGTCATTGTCATTGGCAATGTTGCCGCCGAATCAGTACTCACAGAAATTGCACCAACCATGGCCAGTGCAACAACCGTGCCAGTTGACCAACCAGAGCCGGTAGTGGCGACTCATAACCACACGCTTACATCAACCATCGCACTCACCGCAGGAGCTTCTTCATGACCATTATCGACCTCGAAGCCCCCGTCGTTGCTGACCCTGCACAACGCGCCGATATCGACAAGTTCCGCACCGTCCTCGACGGCTATCTCAACGGCACTGTCGACGAAGATGTCTTCCGGGTATTTCGTCTAACGAATGGCATTTACGGTCAGCGCCAGGGCGGCTTCAACCAGATGGTCCGGGTCCGCATGCCCTACGGAGGTATTACCCCTGACCAGCTGGACATGTTGGCTCACATCAGCGAGCGCTACTCGCGTGGGTGGGGCCACATCACAACCCGCCAGAACATCCAGATGCACTACATCCAGCTTCAGCAGATCCCCGAGGTGCTTGAACTGCTGGGTTCAGTCGGGCTGACCTCGCGCGAAGCCTGCGGCGACGTGATCCGAAACGTCCAGGGTTGCCATCTCGCCGGTGCTTGCCCGTTCGAGGTCATCGACATCAGCGCCTGGGCCGACGCCGCGAACGACCACTTCCTTCGCAACCCGCTCGGTCAGCGTCTGCCCCGTAAATTCAAGATCAATTTCTCGGGCTGCGAGACCGACTGCGGCCAGGCCATGTTCAACGATGCCGGTGTTATTGCAGTTACGCGCACGCTCGATGACGGCACGATCGAAGCCGGCTTTCGTGTATTCGTGGCCGGCGGTCTCGGCGCCAGCCCGCATCCGGCGCTGGCCCTCGAAGAGTTCACCGCCCGCGAAGATCTGCTGCCCACCATCGAAGCAATCGTTCGTGTCTTCAACGAGACCGGAAACC
>CALDYC010000054.1 GCA_937941245.1 uncultured Acidimicrobiales bacterium
CGCCCTCAAGCTCGACGACTAGGGCCAGTCTCGGCGATTAGGAGCACTATCGTGTCGGTCATGGCCGAGGAACGACTGACCGACCGCAAGGAGGCAATCCTTCAAGCGGTCGTTGAGGAGTACATGGCAACCGCGCGCCCAGTCGGTTCGACACTGGTGACGCGCCAGAGCGACCTCGACGTCTCGTCGGCCACCGTCCGCAAAGAGCTCGGCGCTCTCGAAGAAGAAGGATTTCTTCACCAGCCTCACACCAGTGCGGGACGGGTCCCGACCGATAAGGGCTACCGCTACTTCGTTGACACGTTGATGACGCCCACCCAGCTTGATTCGGCAAAGAACGAGCGGATCAGCGACTTTTTTGCCCACACCCACGGAGAGCTCGAACGAATTCTCGCCGAGACCAGCCGCCTGCTCGCTGGCGTCACCGAATATGCGGCCGTGGTCATCGGCCCCGGACAGACGTCCGCGGTTGTCCGATCGGTGCAACTCGTCCGACTCGACAAGTCGGTGCTGCTCGTTGTCGTCGTCTTGTCGAACGGTGAGATCGAACGTCGAACTCTCGCACTCGATGCTGAGATCAGCGACGAGGTGGTGGGAGCAGCCGAACGGCTTACCGCAGCAGCGCTGGTTGACGACCGTGCGCTTCCGCCCGAATCAGCCGCTTCCGGCGATGCCGACGGTGTATCGCCAGTCTCGCTCGCTCACGATGTGGTCGACGCGTACCGCACACCCGAATCAGCCGACCCGAGAGTGCATGTTGGCGGCCGCTCTTCGGTCGCGGGCGTGTTCGACGAGACCCACAAGGTTGCGCAAGTGTTACAGCTCTTCGAACGCCAATTGCTTGTGGTGTCGTTGATTCGCGACGTCCTTGACCGTGGGCTGCGGGTGGCGATCGGATCAGAGACAGGAATGCAGAACTTGAACGAGTGCGCGTTGGTCGTGGCTCCCTACGCAATTGGCGGAACTGAGGTCGGTTCGATCGGCGTCGTTGGTCCAACACACATGAATTATCCGCAGGCTCTTGCTGCAGTTGCAGCAGTATCAGACGAATTGGGCGAAGCGCTGACGCGCGGCTGACATATGGCTGACTATTACGACCTTCTTGGCGTCGACCGATCGGCTACGCCCGACGAGATCAAACGCTCATACCGCAAGCTCGCACGCGAGTTGCATCCCGACCGCAACCCCGGCGATGCCGAAGCCGAAGCCCGGTTCAAAGAAATCGTCAACGCGTACGAGACGCTGAGCGACTCGCAGAAGCGCCAGCAATATGACCAATTCGGCGAGGGCGGCCAACAGTTCGCAGACGGCGGGGGACTGGGCGACATCTTTGACGCATTCTTCGGTGGCCAGAACCCATTCGGCAACCAGGGCTTTGGTGGGCAGTCCCAACGTGGCCCATCGCCGGGATCTGACCTTGAGACCATCATTGACGTCTCGTTCCCCGATGCGGTGCTTGGTTCTGAGCAAACGGTCGAGCTGCGAACCCAGGTGCCGTGCGAGCCGTGCGAAGCGACCGGAGCGGTAACCGATTCTCAAGTGGTGACGTGTAATACCTGCGAAGGTGCGGGCCAAGTCCGCCAGATGCGCCGGTCGATCCTGGGCCAGATGATGTCGACCGCTGTCTGCCCGACCTGTCATGGCCTGGGTGAGACGATCGAGTCGCCATGTGGGGTGTGCAATGGCGAAGGGCGGGTCATCGAGGACCGCACCTACACCGTTGACGTTCCTGCCGGTGTAGACACCGGTGCAACGCTTCGTCTGACGGGACGAGGAGCTGCAGGCCTGCGAGGAGCGGGATTCGGTGACTTGTACGTCCGAATCCGGGTACGTCCTCATGACCGATTCGAACGCGACGATCACGACCTCATCGCCCAGCTCCCGATACCGATGACGACTGCGACGCTCGGCGGGGTTGTTGATTTTGAGACACTCGAAGGCATCGAGCAGGTCACGATCCCTGCCGGAACACAGACCGGAGCGATGTTCCGGCTGCGAGGCGCAGGCGTCCCAAGCCTGCAGTCAGGTCGTCGAGGCGACATCCGCATTGTTGCTGTCGTACGCGTGCCCGAGAAGCTGACGGACGACCAAAAAGACCTTATGCGGCAGTTCGCGGAACTTCGTGGTGACGAAGTAACCGAATCAGACAATGACCAGTCGCTACTCGGCAGGTTCCGTTCGGCATTCGGCTGACCCATCGCTGTGATCGACCCGGCAACCGACATTCGATGTGCCTCTGGCCCGCACGTATTCGTCGAAGACGTGGCCGCCCCGGTTCTCGAGGAACACGACCGCCACCACCTGGCACGCTCCCTTCGTCTGCGTGACGGCGACCCGCTCACGCTGAGCGACGGGGCCGGTCGGTGGGTGTCAGCCCGATTTGGTGATTCGGTGAGTGTCGAAGGCGAGACTCACTTTGTTGCGCCTCCGCGGTGGGAGATCGCGTTGGTCGTCGCTCTGGCAAAGGGAACCAAGCCGGAGTTGACCGTTCAGAAGGCGACCGAGATTGGCGTGGACCATGTGATCCTCGTCGCAACAGCTCGTTCGATCGTGCACTGGGACGATGCCAAGCAGAGGCGCAATCTCGATCGACTTGATCGCGTCGCGAACGAGGCGAGCATGCAGAGCCGCAGGGTTCGTCTGCCGCAGATCAGCTACGCCGGGTCGCTCGCTTCGGCGCAGTCGATGTGCGGTGACGTCGTCGTGCATCGTGCCGACTTCGATGGGGAGCCGATCTCGGGGGGTGTGCGTGCTGTTGCGATCGGGCCTGAAGGCGGCTGGACAGATAGCGAACGCCGCGCCTTGCCGATGTCGGTCGATCTTGGACCAACGGTGCTTCGTGCCGAAACCGCGGCCATTGTCGCAGCTCACCAGATGTCCAATATTCGGCATCGCGTAACGGAGGATTGACCAAATTGGGTGAGTCGTCTCACCCAGGGTGGTTCTGTTGGTCACCGAATGTGACTATCTTGGTAGCATGAGCTCTATCGAGAACACTGAGGCGCCAGACCCCTATGTTGTCAAAGTAGGCGACCGCCTGCGGGGAATCCGTCGGCAGAAGCGCATGTCGCTGCTGGACGTCGAAGCGGCCTCGGGCAAAGAGTTCAAAGCATCGGTTCTTGGTGCCTACGAACGGGGCGAGCGAGCGATGTCGGTTCAGCGGCTCGGGCGACTGGCGGAGCTGTACGCGGTTCCGGTTAGCCAACTGCTACCGAGCGCAGACCAGGTTCGACCGTCCGAAGACGCATCGGCGGCCGGCACCACGATGACGATCAATCTCGAACGGCTGCGTGAGCTCGAGGGCCCCGAAGCCGAACTGGTGAACCGATACCTCCGCGGCATCCAAGTGCAGCGTCAAGACTTCAACGGCAAGGTCCTGACCGTGCGCGCCGATGATCTGCGGGCGCTGGCATGCATGCTCGGGGTCGCGAGCGACTCAGCGATTTCTCAGCTCCAAGAGCTCGGGCTGGCCTATAGGTTCTGAACGCTCCCGGTCGCGGTTCACTGCTTCGCGATCCGGTCCGCTCGGGCGCAGGTCGGCTACCGATTGGCAATCGGCACGTAGTCACGGACGTCTGCGCCGACATAGAGCTGGCGTGGACGGGCGATACGCGAATCTTGTTCGAGCATTTCGCTCCAGTGCGAGAGCCAACCAGCAACACGCGGAATGGCGAACAACACCGTGAACATCTCGGGTGGGAAGCCAAGGGACTGATAGATCAGGCCGCTGTAGAAGTCGACATTCGGGTAGAGCTTGCGCGACTTGAAGTAGTCGTCGTTGAGAGCAGCCTCTTCGAGCTTGAGCGCAATATCAAGGCGAGGGTTTGTGCCCGTGACCTTGAAGACGTTGTCTGCGGCCTCTTTGATGATGGTGGCCCGAGGGTCGAAGTTCTTGTAGACCCGGTGGCCGAAGCCCATGAGCTTGTGATCGCCGCGCTTGACGCCTTCGATGAACTCATCGACCCGGTCATAGGACCCGATGTCATCGAGCATGCGCAGCACGGCTTCGTTGGCGCCGCCGTGTCGGGGTCCATAGAGGGCAGCGGCGGCCGCAGCTACTGATGAGTAGGGGTCAGCGTGGGCGCTTCCGACCGTACGAGCGGTCGTCGTTGAGCAGTTCTGCTCGTGATCGGCGTGCAAGATGAACAAAATGTCCAGGGCCTTGGTGATTGCCGGATCGCATTCGTACTTGTCTTCGGCGACTTTGAACATCATGGACATGAAGTTGGTCGCAAAGTCGAGATCGTTCTCGGGGTAGACGTAGGGCATGCCAATCGAGAAGCGGTATCCAGCCGCGGCCAGGGTTGGCACCTTCGCGATTAGCCGGGTGATTTGCAGTTTGCGGTTCTCTGGGTCCTCGACGTCTTTGGCTTCGGGGTAGAACGTGGACATCGCGGCCAGGCTGGACACGAACATGCCCATTGGATGGGCGTTAAAATGGAAGCCGTCCATAAAGCGGCGACGAAAATTCTCGTGCGTGTAGGTGTGGTGGGTGACATCGTGCGCCCACTGGTCGTACTGCTCAGTCGTCGGGAGCTCGCCATTGACGAGAAGGTACGCGACCTCGAGATAGTTCGAATCCTTGGCAAGTTGCTCGATTGGGTAGCCGCGGTAGCGCAGAATGCCCTCGTCACCTTTGATATCGGTGATCGAACTTTCACACGATGCGGTGGTCGTGAACGCCGGGTCGGTAAACCACACGCCAGGCAGGTTCTTCTTCCACGCAGAGCTGTCGACGCCGCCATGGACAATCGGCACCTCGAAGGATTCGCCAGTGCGGTTGTCGGTGATGGTGATCGATTCAGCCACGGAAATCCTTCGGTTGCTCGTTACAGAAGCTCATTAGTGTGCGGTTCGCGCTGGCGCGAAGACCGGCTCGATGATGGCGGACCGCCCTGACGGCACCACGAGGTGGTGAGCAGCAGGTCACGCGTACGAGGCGACAGGCTAGCCGCTCACCACTGAAACGCGAAGTCCGCGTGCTGGTATCCGTGTTGGTATCAGAGCGGTCCGTTGTCGTGGCGGCGGCGGGGCAGATGCTCGCGTTTCGAGATTAGTAGGTGCAGTGCTGATGCAACTTGTGAACGACTTGTCGCCGGATCGATCACACCATCGATCGACCCACGTTCGGCGGCTAGGTAGGGATTCAGCAGGCGCTCCTCGTAGTCGGTCTGGAGATCAATGCGCTCGTCTGCAGTGGCGGATCGATGCAGAATTTCGACAGCCCCTTTGGCGCCCATTACGGCAATCTCGGCGCTTGGCCAGGCGTAGGCCAAGTCGTTGCCCATCGGCTTTGAGTCCATAACGATGTACGCACCGCCGTAGCTTTTGCGCAGCACCAGCGAGATGCGTGGGACGGTCGCCCTGGCGTAGGCGAACGCCAGCTGGGCCCCGTGCCGGATCATGCCGCGCCATTCGAGGTCCTTTCCCGGTTGAAACCCGGGTGTGTCGACCAAAGTCAGAAGCGGAATGTTGAACGCATCGCACAACCCGACAAACCGGGCGCCCTTTTGGCTGGCCGCGATGTCGAGGGTGCCCGCGAGCACCTGCGGTTGATTGGCGACGATGCCGATTGGGTGGCCGTCGACGTTGGCGAATGCCGTGACCAAGTTGGCAGCCCACCCCGAACGCAGTTCGGTGACGACGCCGTCGTCGACAATCGATGCAATGACTGCACGGACGTCGTAGCTGCCCGTCGGGCTTGCGGGAACAAGGTCGCGAAGCTCATCACAACGACGGTCAGACGGGTCAGCGGTCGGTCGAAACGGCGGACTCGCCTGGTTCGAGTCAGGGAGGTATGAAAGAAATTCGATCGCGAGCTCGACGGCGTGGTCGCGGTCTTCGGCCACCGCAGTGGCGACGCCGGAACGAGTCGCATGGATCGAGGATCCTCCCAGTTCTGCGTGGCTAATGGGGAGCCCCGTGAATTGCTCGACCATGGCTGGCCCGCTGACGAAGGCATACGCGTCGCGCACCATGATCGTCAGGTCCGCAACACCGAGCATGAGTGCCGGTCCCGAAACTGCGGGTCCGGTTACGATGAGCACGGTGGGGACGACACCAGAACATCGGATCAGAGCCCGTGCGGCTCGTCCCCAACCATGGGCGGCGGTGATTCCCTCGATCACGTCGGCGCCGGCTGACTGAACGAAGCCAATGATCGGTAGCTGTTTGGTGCGTGCGAGCTCACAGGCTGCGCTGATCGTGAAACCGTCGCCCTGGCTGAGCGCTCGTAGGTCGCCGTCGATCGTGAACGTGACGACGAGACGGTCGTTAAGCGTGACGGTCGCGGAGCGAACGGACCCGTGCACGCCAGCCCGAAGGGCGACCTCGCTCGCTGGAGCGTCGTTCGGGGCAGGCAGGGACGACGCAGGTAGGGCGTTGGCGGTGTCGCTCGACATTCGTTGCTGAGCTTAGGACGTGGACTGGTCGATGTCTGACTGCGCTGCAACCGGAGTGCACCCGGGCATGTGCTGCGAGGCGGCCCGACCGGTTTCTTCGATGATTGCGCCGAGTGCTTGCACCGCGGTAGGGGTGCGTGGGCCAGCGGAGGTGACCAGCGCAACTCGGCGCGGGTCGAGTCCGAGTGGGGTTCGTTGCGTCGTCCCGGTGGGGTCGGTGATCGCGGTTGCGGGTACGAGTGCGATCCCGACGCCAGCGGCGGCCATAGCGACGACGAGGTTGCTGCTTCCGACTTCCATGTTGTTGCGTATACGAACGTCGGCGCGAGCGAATGCTCCGGTGATGTGCTCGTGCAGCGGATTGTCTGGCAGCGGAATAAGGAGTTTGTCGGTTGCGAGATCACCGAGCGTGATCTGGTCGGCTTGTGCGAGGGGGTGGGTCTTGGCCAACACCGCGACGATTGCCTCGTCAAAGAGCGGGACCTGTTTGGCGGCTTGCTCAGAGCGGTCGCTCAGTCCAATGCCGGTGGTGATTGCGATATCAAGCGCGCCTCGCTCGATGCCGTCGGCCAAACGGTCTGACTGGGCTTCGACGATCGTGACGGCCACCTCCGGAAGCGATTCTGCGGCTATCTGCAGAGTCGGTGGCAGGATCCACCGGCCGACCGATGGTGTTGCGCCGCAGGACACTTCTCCGACGATGCGGTCGTCGAGTGCGGCGAGGTCGTCGCTGATTGCTGCCAGCTCGTCGAGGATCGCCCGGCCTCGGCGTTCGACCGCGCGGCCGGCTGCAGTGAGTTGACGCGTGCGCCGGTCAAGAAGCTGGGTGCGTAGCTCACCTTCGAGGTGTGCGACGTGCGCACTGACGTTTGACTGGACGGTGAAGAGGGCCTTTGCGGCTGCAGAGAACGATCCATGATCGATGACGGCGAGAAATGCCTGAATCTGGCGGACATCCATCGGGGCCATACCTCCTACGGCGGTGGGTTGCACCCCACAATGGCCGCGATTCGTTGATTACGGCGGCTCGTTGAGCTGCCTATCGGAAAAGAAGATAGCCGCTATCGCGCACGCGTGTTGGACATGTGGTGACTCATGGTTCATCATAAATTCACACCACGAAGTGATTCCCCCCAATCACACGTGAACTGAAGGCAGCTCATTCCCCCCAGTGAGCAGCTACAGCTGAAGAGGTTGGCTCGATCGAGCCAGCTTCTTTACGTTTTGCTCTCGTTCGCGGACAGCGCACCTCGTGTCGCCGGTTCTGCGGACTCTTACATGAGTCTTACCTCGACCCTCCAGACTTTCACCATGGTCGAATCATGTGCCTGTACCCGAACGCAACGGGGTCGTCGGCGAATCGTGGCCGCAGCGATGATCATCGGGCTTGTTGCCTCGTGCTCATCGTCAGATGCCCCGTCCAACGCATCGTCGATCGACGATGCAGCGGGGCTGCAGACGAACGAGACCGGGAACGACGCTGACAGCACACCCGGAGCAACCCCCGAAGCCAGCGCTGGCCAAGACACCGCTAGCGCTCAAGACGATGCCGCTGAGACTACAGACGGCGACGGCGTTGACGGACAGCCCGAATCGCTGAGCGACTTTCTCGGCGTGGCAGCACGCTTCTTGCCCGGCGCTCAGCGGCAAGCGAATGCCGGGCTCGGCGACGACGACGGTCAGATCGAAGAACAGCAACGGGCCGTCCAGCAACAGATTCAGCGGTGCATGCAAGAACAGGGATTCGCGTACGTTCCCGACGCAGATGCGGGCCTGCGACGCTTCACCGCCGATGTCGGGGTCGGGCTCGACCGGGCTGCGTTCGCTGAACAGTTTGGATTTGGGATTAGTACCGGCTTCGATTCGTTGGTCGAACGAGCAGTCGACTTCTCTGAAGAGGTCGATGAAAATGCTGCACACCTCGAAACCCTGAGCGAGGGTGAAGCCGACGCATGGCTGATCGCCCTCGATGGGGTACCGCCCGAGCGAAATGCGAGCGGGCAGCTCATCGACCCCGAGACCGGCGAGGTCATTGCGGGACGTGGGCGGGGCGTGCGGTCCGGCGGATGCCGCGGTCAAGCCGAAACGGAGGTCTTTGGAGACTTCAGTGCGCTTGCGTCGTTGAGCGACGAGTTCGCCGAATTGGAGGAACGGATCCAGGCAGATCCGCGGGTGGTCGAGATCTCGACTGCATGGCAGAACTGCATGTCTGACGCCGGTTTTGACTACGACGACGAACAGCAGGCACGCACAGAAATCCAGCAGACCTATCGTCCGCTTCTGTTCTCGTTCTTTGGACGTGGTCCCGGCCAGGGAGGCGCTGACGAGGGAGGTGGCGACCAAGAAGGTGCTGGCCAACAAGGTGGAGCGCCGGGCGACCGGCTGCAGAACGCACTATCTGAGCTCGTACTCACCGACGAACAGGAAGCAGAACTCGCGACGCTGCAACAAACCGAGCGTTCGGTAGCCGTTGCGTCGGTCGGGTGCGACGACGGCAACGGAGACGAACTGGAAGAGATCAGGTTGCGTTACGAGCGCGAATTCGTGCAAGCCAATCGCGAGGTGCTCGAGTCGATCGGCAACTAATACACCGTCAGCGGTTCGGGTGATGGTGCTCTGCGAGGAATTCGAGTGTCTCGCGCCAACTGATGGCCGCAGCCTCGGGTGCGTGGTTGGCATGGTTCGGTTCGGCGAACCCGTGACCGGCCCCATCGGCATGCACGATACGGAACGGGCGTTGCGCCAACTTCAGGCTTAGGCCAACGTGTGCAATCTCGGCATCGGTCACGACCGTGTCATCGGTGCCGAAATGCAGCAGGTAGGCCGACCTCGAGCTATCGAAGTCGATGCTCTGTGTACCTGAGAACCCCACAACGGCTCGACACAGCTCGGGCATGCGTGCCGAGAGCCACAACGCCCACGATGCACCCATGGCATAGCCAACAACGGCCAGTGGCGCAGCCGGATCGTTTGTAGCGGGCCGAAGCAGACGCGCAGATGATTGAACGAGCGATGCAGCAACGTTCATATCGGCCGTCTGCAAATGGGCGATGGCTGCCTCGTCGTCTTCGGCAACAAATCCATCGTTGAGATCCGGTGCAAGCACGCTGTATCCGACATCGGCGAGTTCCCCGCACCGCTGTTTGATTCCGTCGGTGAGACCCCACGCAGAGTGCAGCACTAAGACGCCGGGACCCGGCGGGTCCGAAGCGATGAAGTACCCGGTGCCCGGCCTAGGCAAACTCACGAGCTGATCCGGGGCGAGCGCACCCGCAGATGGTAGCGGGCGCCGCCGACCGGGTCGGAGCCGAATGTTTCGGCCGCGCTCGCAACGGCACTCCTAGAATCAGGGTGTGAACGACACCGATGGCGATCTGCCCAATGCCGAGAAATCGGACTTCATCCGCGACTTGGTTCGCGAGCAGGTTCGCTCTGGCGTCAACGGCGGTCGGGTCCAAACCCGCTTCCCGCCTGAACCGAACGGTTACCTGCACATTGGTCACGTCAAATCGATCTGCTTGAACTTCGGGA
>CALDYC010000055.1 GCA_937941245.1 uncultured Acidimicrobiales bacterium
CCCGTGGTGAATGGAATCTGCAGTTCACCGGCAAGCTCAAGGGTGTCAAGGCGGCGCTGCGGCTCTTTGTCAGGTGCTCCTCGGTGAGCGTCGAGCGTGCCGTTGAGCGTTTCGATCATCATGCCCTGGCTAGGCGAGACCTCTCGCAGCCGCACAAGCTCGTCACGGAACAGTGCGCCGGCGTTGGCGTGGGGGAGCAAGCCGGTCTCGGCTCGCACCATGGCGCACATCGCGATGAGGTAGTCGACGGTCGTCTCGTAGCCATGGTCCCGAAGCCACTGTTGCGCGATCGGGTAACGCAGCTCGGGACGTTCGCCCAACGTGAACAGTGCCTCGTGGGTGCCGACCTTGGCGCCTTGGCGGGCGATCTTGAGCACCTCGCGCGGCTCGAGGAAGGGAGATTCGACTCGCGCTGGCGGTTGTGCGAACGTGCAGTACCCGCATTTGTCGCGGCACAACATCGTCAAAGGGATGAACACCTTCGGCGAATAGGTGACTCGGTTGCCGAACGACGAGTTGCGGCGCCGCTGCGCCACAGCAAGAAGCTCGTCGAGCGGGAGTGCCCGAAGTGCACCGATGTCATCGGCGGTGAGGAATTCAGATGACAAGGTGTGCTCCAGATGGGGAGGTGTGGGAGGTGTCGGTGTGCGAGGTGTCGGTGCGCGAGGTGCCGGTAGGCGAGGTTTCGGTCTGAAGCTGTTCGGATTCGCGATCGCCGGATTCGGCCGAACTACGGCCAGGTCCGGGACGGGATCTGATCGATGACGGCGTGACGTTCACGTCACAGGTCGGGCACAGCACGATTTGGTCAAGGGCTGTGCCGCAGTCACGATGCACGAGCAGTGTTGGTGGTTCTCCACCCGAGGCCCACCGGTCGCCCCATCCCATCAATGCAACGAGCGCTGGCGACAGGTCGGCACCTTTGGGTGTGAGCCGGTACTCGTGGCGCAGGGGCCGTTGCTGGTAGGGCACCTTGTGCAAAATGTCGGCCTCGACCAACCGCGACAGGCGGTCAGCCAACAGATTGCGGGCGATCCCGAGCTCGTCACAGAGTTCCCCGAAGCGGCGGAATCCGCGGAAGATGTCTCGAAGGATCAGCAAGGTCCACCGGTCCCCAACCAAGTCCAAGGTGGCTGCGATCGAACACTCGCCAGCGTCGGCAGCGTGCGCGGGCATGGGCGCAGCCGCCCTGCGGGATGTGTGGGGCGGTTCAACGTCAGGCATGAGAGTTTCAACTTTAAACTGACTCAGTTCTGATTTGCAACTCAGGTGCAGGGTGGTCGAGCGGGCCGATGGTGACCGCTCCGGTGGCTACCAACGTCGCGCGGCGCTTCTCCGATGCCGTTTGGTCCACAGGCGTGTGCCCGCGAACATGTCCGCATGGGACTACATCCGAAACCGCGTGACCTCGAACAGGTTCGAACCGTCGATCCAACCGAACTTTCCGCGCAGGTAATCGATGCCGGCGAAGCGAACGAGCCGACCAATCGAGTCACCAACGAAATTTGCGAGATTGACGCAGGTATCGCAGTGGTCGAGTCGTTCTCGCACATGGTGGTGTTCGAGACCGACGACGGGCTGGTTTCGTTCGATAGCAGCGGCGAACTCACCGGAGAGGCGGTCACCGAGTCTCTGCGAAGCTGGCGTACCGACCCGATTCACTCGCTCGTATACACCCACGGGCATCTCGATCATGTCGGCGGCTCAGGTGCGTTGCTCGCCGACGGCGCACGCCGCGGACATCCAACGCCAACGGTGATCGGGCACGAGAACCTGGCGCCACGGCTCGAGCGCTATCAAATGACGAGCGACTGGAATCGGATCATCAACCGCCGCCAGTTTGGTGGAGTCTCGCCGCGTCACGGACTCGGCGTCGACAGCGGGCGATCGGCCTTTGTGCCAGATGCGACCGCGTGGCCCGACACGACCTACACCGACTCGTTGACGATCTCACCCGGCGGGCTCGACATCGAAATGCATCACGGCCTGGGCGAGACTGACGACCACACCTGGGCGTGGATCCCACAGCACAAAGCCATCTGCACGGGTGATCTGGTGATCTGGGTCTTTCCAAACGCGGGTAACCCCCAGAAGGTGCAGCGCTTTCCGCTCGAGTGGGCAGGCGAGCTACGCAAGATGTTGGCGCTCGAACCCGAGCTGCTACTTCCGGCGCACGGACTACCGATTCGTGGCAACGCACGAATCGTCACCGTGTTGACCGACATGGCCGAAGCGCTGGAATTCTTAGTCCGCGAGACGGTCGCAATGATGAACGGCGGCGCATCGCTTGATGAGATTGTGCACACCGTCAAGGTGGCTCCCGACAAGCTTGCGTTGCCGTGGCTGACGCCGGTGTATGACGAACCCGAGTTCGTTGTTCGCAATATCTGGCGCTTGTACGGCGGCTGGTGGGACGCGAACCCCGCACACCTTAAGCCGGCCCCGGCGTCAGAGCTGGCATCCGAAATTTCTGCCCTTGCGGGTGGAGCAAGAGCGCTCGCTGCTCGGGCCCAGGAACTTGCCGAGGGCGGAGATCTGCGTTTGGCATGTCACCTGATCGAGTTCGCATCGCAAAGTGACCCCGATGATGTGGTCGTGCATGGGGTGCGTTCGGAGATCTACAAAACCCGCAGAGCAACCGAGTCGAGTCTGATGAGCAAAGGCATCTTTGCGGCTGCGATGAACGAGTCGAAGGATGTCATCGGCGAGTAACCCCGCAGCGACGAGTCGGTGCGCTTCGATCGTCGCCCAAGCGAACAGATCACTCAGCAAATGGCGTTCACGCCCTTTCCACGCGAGGATGTGACGCGGCTCATCGCCGATTCGAATGATGAGCTGTATCTGTTTTCGAGTGACTACCCCCATGTCGAAGGTGGCCGCGACCCAATTGGAAAGTTCAACAAATCGCTCGCGGGCGCGTCACGAGCCACCCTTGATCGCTTCCGTGCGGAGAATTTCTTGAGACTGTGGCCGAGTTCTCGCGTTCACTGATCGATCTGCGACAATGGGTCATGGACATTCTCCCAGTCTTCAATCAGATGGTCGGTGCACTGAGCGCGCCAGGTAGCCCGTTCGCTATCTCCGAAGCGACGATTGGCGGTCGCACCACGAAGATCTATGAGAATGCACCACCGCAAGTTCGTATGGCCTGGTTGGCGGGCCAAGCCCCAGATGCCGCCACATATCTGGTGTTCGAGGGCGAGCGGATCAGCTGGGGGCAGGCTCGTGAGCGTGTACTTGAAGTAGCGAACGCATTGATCAACGACCACGGAGTCGTCGCGGGCGAAAGCGTTGGCATTTCGATGCGCAACTACCCCGAATGGATTCTTGCGTGGTGGGCCATCCAGATGGCCGGTGCGGTCGCGGTCGAGCACAACTCGTTTTGGAACGGTGAAGAGCTCCGCTACGGCGTCGAAGACTCGGGTTCACGCGTGCTGATCTGCGATCCTGAGCGCCTTGCATCGATTAGTCCCCATGTCGACGACATCCGTGCTGGCGGATTGGACCTTGACCTCATCGTTGCTCGCGGTGACGGCGACCTTGCTCACGGTGCAACGCACTGGGAGTCGCTCAATGGGCCAACCACGGTGCCAGAGATCGAAGTCGGGCCTGAAGACCGTTCCGTCATCCTCTACACCTCTGGAACCACCGCATTCCCCAAGGGTGTCGTGCACACCCAACGCAATGTGATGTCGAACCTGCTCAACATGTTGGGCATGCCAACGGCGCTCGCCATGGCCGAAGCAGCCATGGCCGGCGAAGACCCTGCCTCGGTCATTGGCGCTGGGGATCCGCCCGTCATGTTGGTCGCGGTGCCGCTCTTTCACGTCACCGGAAGCCACTGCGTGATGATGCCGATCACCGCAGCAAACGGAACGCTTGTGCTCATGCGCAAGTGGAATGCTGAGCAGGCACTTGAGCTGATCGAGACCGAAAAGGTCACCAACTTCACCGGTGTTCCCACAATGACCATGGACATGTTGGCTTCACCACATTGGGATGAACGTGACACCTCATCATTGACCTCGATGGGTTCCGGTGGTGCCCCGAATCCGCCGCACATGGTTGAGAAGGTGCAGAACAGCCTCGAGAACGCTGCGCCGTCGCAGGGTTACGGCCTGAGCGAAGTCAGTGGCGTGGCGACAGCGATCGTTGGTCCGATGTATGTCGCCAAACCGGGAAGTTGCGGGCTCGTCACTCCTGTTGGCGATCTCAAGGTGATCGACGACGACGGCAACGAACTGCCGACCGGTGAACGCGGCGAACTGCTCTTGAAAGGCCCGCACATCTTCCTCGAATATCACAACAAGCCCGACGCGACCGCCGACGCGATCGACGCCGACGGATGGTTCCACACCGGCGATATCGCCATCGTCGATGACGAAGGATTCGTGTTCATCGTCGACCGTGCCAAAGATGTCGTAATCCGTGGCGGCGAGAATATCGGTTCGGCAGAGGTCGAGGCCGTGGTCGCTCAGCACGATTCGGTTCATGAATGTGCCGTCTTTGGAGTTCCCCACGAACGATTGGGAGAAGAAGTCGCCGTCGCCGTGCATCCACTTGCGGGCCAAACGATCGACACCGACGAGCTTCGAGCGTTTGCGGCGCAACATCTGGCGGCGTTCAAGGTGCCTGCGCACGTGTTCGTCTATGACGAACCGCTTCCTAAGAACCCAAACGGCAAGGTTCTCAAGCGTGACCTACGTGAGCAGGCCACAGCCTGAGGCTCGCATCGTTTCTCGTTCGAGGTAGGTAACGCCGATATGACTCGATCGACCAGACGCGTCCGCTTCGTGGTTCAGCGGTGACGGCTGGACTGATTTTGACGGCGCTGTCGTTGGGGTTCAGGCACGGCGTCGACTGGGATCACATCGCAGCGATTGCCGATCTCAGCACGACGGCGGGTGAACGGCGGCGCGGTTTCGTGCTGTCGTTCATGTATGCGCTCGGCCATGCGGTGGTCGTGTTTGCCCTCGGGGTCGCTGCGATCGTTTTCGGCGCTTCGTTGCCCGAGTCGTTCGACGATTGGCTCGGCAAGTTTGTGGGCGCCACGTTGATCTTGTTAGGTGTCTGGATTCTGGTTGACCTGGCGCGCAACGGTCGCGAGTTCCGCCTGCGTAGCCGATTCATGCTCGTACTCGATGGAGCATTCGCTGGCGTGCGTCGGGTGCGTTTGTCGGGCGGGCGACGCCAGATTGAAGTGGAGCATGATCACCCCCACGGCCACGCGCAGGATCACCACCACGGTGCAGCCGCCGGGACCGGTGCTGCGGTAGCGAACGAAACTGATGGCCGTGAGCTGCATGGGCACGCTGATGATCTGGGTGCTGGATCCGGTCATCGCCATGCACATCCGCATACCCATCGAGTGTCGCTTCCACAAGATGGTCGATCTGGCGCTTCGGTGAAGACGGCTGCAGGCATTGGCGTGGTGCATGGCATCGGCTTCGAAAGCCCGACCCAGATCGCGATCTTTGTGGCGTCGACCTCGGTTGTTGGCACCACCGGAGGTCTGGTGTTGTTGGCGGCATGGATGCTCGGGTTGATCATTGCCAACTCGGTCCTTGCAGTGCTGGCTGGCTTCGGCTTGTTGAACGCCGACAAGAATTTCGCGATCTACGCCACCTTGGCTGTGGTCGTTGCTGCGGTCAGTGTGGTGATGGGGCTGCTGCTAGTAACCGGCGCCGATGTGCTTCCGGCGTTGTTGGTCGAATGAAGCCGATCTCGCGGCGCCGGGCCCGTAGCGGCTAATCGGTGGGTAGCAGCTGTTCGACTTGATCGAGCATGGCTTTGCGCTGTTCTGGGTCGGGCGGTGCAAGGTCGAAGAGATCGATGAGCCAGAGGCCGTCGCTCACCACTCGCACCAATGTCGCCGTCGCATCGTCGAGGCCGTCGTTGGCGAGTCGTTGTCTCCAACGGTCGAACTGCGCTGCCGCGGCCTGGGGGTCATCGAGTTCGAGCGTGGCTGCGGCAAGGATCGCGGCGGCGGCGTTTGCGGTGTGGTCTGGGTCGCGTACATAGTCGATATAGGCCTGCGCGAACGATCCGCGAGGACGTCCGTTGGCCACGGCCAAGGCGTGCAAGGCCTGATCAGCAGATTCGAGTGTGTGATCGAGCGCCGCAGCGATCAGAGCCTGTTTGGAACCGAAGTGGTGCAGCAGCCCACCTTTGCTCACGCCCGCCCGGTCAGCAACCCGAGCGAGTGTGAGTTTGGATACCCCGTCGTGTGAGACCAGCGCGGCGGTCGCGGCGAGGATTGCGTCGCGGGTGGCGTCTGCCCTCGACCGCTCCGACGCATCTGACGGTTGCGTCGTGTCGCCAGCTTCTGCCATAGTTCGCCAACGTACCGTCCAGTCGGTCGGTCGGTCACCAATGGATCGGGGTCCACATGGACAATGGTCAGCCGAACATCGTTCTCGTCATGGCAGATCAGATGGCTGCGCCATTTCTATCGCCGTGGGGTGGGCCCGCAATCACGCCAGCCATCGATCGACTCGCTGCTGAGGGCATGGTCTTTGAGTCGACCTACAGCAACTCGCCTCTGTGCGCTCCCGCTCGATTCGCGATGATGTCCGGTCAACTCAATTCGCGGATTGGGGCCTATGACAATGCCGCAGAGTTTCGTTCTGACACTCCGACCTTTGCTCACTACCTGCGCAGCGCTGGTTATCAGACCTCGCTTATCGGCAAGATGCACTTTGTCGGGGCCGACCAGCTGCATGGCTTCGAAGAGCGGTTGACCACCGACATCTATCCGGCCGACTTTGGGTGGACCCCGGATTGGAGCGACCCGACCGGGCGCGCCGACTGGTGGTTCCACAACCTTGACAGTGTTACCTATGCGGGCATTGCCGATGCCAGCAATCAGCTCGACTACGACGACGACGTTGGCCACCACGCCATACGCAAGCTCCGCGACCTTGCTCGCACCAACGACGAACGACCGTTCATGATGACCGTGTCATTTACTCACCCCCACGACCCGTATGTCGCACGTCAACAGTTTTGGGATCTCTACGACCACGACGCGATCCCCATGCCGTTGGTCAGTCGCGACGATCTGGCAACGATCGATCCGCATAGCGAACGGCTGGAGCACGTGATGTGTGCGGACATCACCGAGGTCACCGACGAGCAGATTCGCACTGCCCGTCACGCGTATCTCGCCAACTGCTCCTACGTCGACCATTGGATTGGTCGGCTGATCGAAACCATCGAACATCACGGTCTTGGCGACGACACGATCATCGTGTTCACCGCCGATCACGGCGACATGCTCGGCGAACGCGGGCTTTGGTACAAGATGTCGTTCTTCGAGCACAGCGCTCGGATCCCGCTAGTCGTCAGCGCGCCTGGACGGTTCGCTTCGGGGCGGAGCGCAACGCTGACGAGCCTGCTCGACATCGCTCCAACGCTGCTCGATCTTGCAGGTATTGACCTGACGGCGACCTGTGACGAGCTCGACGGGCACAGCGTCGTGCCACAGCTCACCGGGGCGGCCGATGATGGTGATCGTTTGGTCCAGGGTGAATACTTGGGGGAGGGGGCAGTCGCTCCGATCTTCATGCTGCGGCGAGGCAACCTGAAGTTCGTTCACAGCGAGCCGGACGGAAGCCAACTCTTCGACCTCGCCGCTGACCCGGCAGAACTCAACAACCGTGCCGGTGATCCGGCGATGGCCGTGACGGTTGAGGCGTTTCGTGACGAGATGGCCACGTTGTGGGATCCCGATGCGGTCCACGCCGACGTGCTCGCCAGCCAAGCCCGCCGACAAACTGTTGACCAGGCCCTGCGTCAGGGGCGTTTCGCGTCGTGGGACTTTCAGCCATCAACCGACGCTGCGTCGATGTACATGCGTAATCACCTCGATCTCAACGAGGTCGAGTCAGGTCGCCGCTCCGAGCGCTAGACCGCTCTCGGGTAGCCGGGTCAACTATGCCGCAAACGAGAGGTCGCCGCAGGCGCAGTCGATCGTCACTGTCGCGGGGCTTGTCGGCCCGGCATCGAAGGCCACCAGCACTGATTGATTCGTCGCGTAGACCTCGTATCCAACGTCCGAGATCACCGATGCTGCCCACGGCTGGTCGTGATGGCTTGCGGGAAGAACCGCGAAGAAGCTTGCCGGACTGTCGTTGCTCGTTGTCATCAAGCCGTGATCTGTCAGCCCCTCGAAAACCAGATTGAGAGCCGAGGTGCACCCTGACCGCGAGCCGCTCGTGACATCCTCACTCTGCGGATCGCGAATGAGGGTTAAGACGCAGTAGCTGCGACCAGACTCGATCAACCCGACGACCCGCTCGCCGGTGTCAATCAACTGGTGGAACCTCTGTTCCTTGTCGGGCTCGCCGGCCCATGGCATGTCGCCAGGAATCGGTATCGACGGCGGCACCCACGATTGGAGGTACCGCTCGGCGGCTTCGATGTCCGCGATCGAGGCGAGGTCGCGAACTCGAAAGAGCAATTCGTCACCCAGCCGTTCGGGGTCAGGGTCGAGCCGGAACGACGTGGGAAAGCCGAGCGAGGGGTCAAACTGGGCAATGATGGCGGGCGAAGCATCGTCGGCGAGGGCAAAGAGCTGCTCGACGGTGGCGACCCACTCTGGCTCGATGACCGGCGCATCTATCCAGTCCGGCGTCGGTAGTGGCTCAAGGCGCCGGGCCCCTTCGCCAGCGATGACTTCGATGTCGAGGTAGATATCGCGGCCGCTAGGCAGCACCTGCAAGGTGAATCGGTAGTCGGTTGGACCTTCGGCAGCCCATAGCGACCGTGCCTGGTCGATGTTCCCTGGCGGATCAGCGAGAAGCGCAAGACGGCGCTTGAACAGGAGCGCTTCGATAGCGTCGCGCCCCGTTTGGGCCCGATCGTCGGGCCCCTGTTCAGGACCGAAAGCGGGCGCTTCGAGAGTGTCCTGTGTCGTCGGGGGCTGGTTCTCGGCGTCTCCGATCCGGGTGTCGTCCTGGTCGGTTCGAACCTGGTCGCCGTCATCCTCGGTGTGCGTGAAGACACTTGACGCTGTGTCCTGGCTGGCTGAGCCACCGAGGCGGGGGATCGCAGCGACGACCAAGCCGACCGCTGCGACCGTTGCCACCGCTGCGACGAGTAACGGGCGACGGCTCCACATCGCCGTCGACGTTCCGTCGGCCGGTTTGAGCAGACCGTCGACGTCTGTGCTGCTGGTCTCGGACGGGGCTTTCACACTCTCAACGATGCTTAGCACCTACCAGATGTTGCACGGGTTTGCAATCGACGGCCGAAACTAGGCGTCGGAACGAAAACGTCCTGCGTTGGGGGCCCGGTAGACCTCGGTGTGGTCTGCAGGCAGGGGAGTGCGACCGAGAATCGCATCGGCGGCTTTCTCTGCGATCATCATCACCGGGGCGTAGATGTTGCCGTTGCTGACGTTTGGCATGACCGACGCGTCGACGACTCGTAGTCCTTCGACGCCGTGGACTCGCAATGTGTCGGGGTCGACAACTGCCATTGGGTCGGTTCCCATGCGGCAGGTACACGATGGGTGCAATGCTGTCTCCGAGTCGGTGGCGACCCAGTCGAGGATTTCTTGGTCGGTTTCGACGGACGGCCCTGGTGACACTTCGCCGCCGTTGTAGGGCTCGAACGCAGGCTGGTTGAGTACGAGCCGGGCGGTGCGAACGGCTTCGATCCACTCGCGCCGATCGTTGCCGGTTGAGAGATAGTTGAACGTGACGGCAGGCTTGGCGTGCGGGTCGGTCGAGGTGATCTGGACGTTGCCGCGTACGTCGGAGTACATCGGTCCAACATGCACTTGGTAGCCGTGCCCGCTGACCGGCACCGAACCGTCATAGCGAATAGCGATTGGTAAGAAGTGGAACATGAGGTTCGGGTATTCGACGTCGTCGTTGCTACGGATAAACGCACCGGCTTCGAAATGGTTGGTTGCGGCCGGGCCACGACGGAACAGCCACTGCAGGCCAATGATTGGCATGCGCCACTTCGCCAAGTACGGCTGCATCGAGACGGGCAGCTTCGATGCGAACTGGATGTAGACCTCCAGGTGGTCTTGCAGGTTTTCGCCGACGCCGGGCAGATCGGCCACGACGTCGATGCCCAGCGAGCGCAGGTGATCGGCATTGCCAATCCCTGACAGCTGCAGCAGCTGCGGCGAGTTAAATGCACCCCCGCAGCTGATGATCTCGGTGCCGCGAACGGTGTGGCGGCGTCGACCGCGTCGATACGTCACTCCAACGGCGCGCGTGCCTTCGAACTCAATGCGTTCAGCGTGGGCCAGCGTCTGAAGCGTCAGATTCGAGCGTTTGAGCACGGGGTGCAGATACGCGCGAGCCGCGCTCATGCGGCGACCCCGCACCATGTTCTTGTCAAACGCTGCGAAGCCTTCTTGCTGATGGCCGTTGACGTCGTCGGTGGCGTGAAAGCCTGCCTGGGGACCAGCCTCGAGCCAGGCTTTGAACAGCGGATTCTCTGCGGGGCCGGTTTCGAGCTTGAGCGGGCCGTCGTCGCCGCGCCACGCGTCGCCGCCGACGAGTCGGTCTTCCATGCGTTTGAAGTACGGCAGGCAGTGGGCGTAGTCCCAGTTGTCCATACCGTCGAATTCGGTGGCCCAGCGGTCGAAGTCCATCGGGTTTCCGCGTTGGAAGATCATGCCGTTGATGCTCGACGAGCCGCCCAACACCTTGCCGCGAGCGTGGTAGACCTTGCGGCCGCCCATGTGTGGTTCAGGTTCGCTCTCGTATTTCCAGTCGTAGAAGCGGCTTCCGATCGGGTAGGTCAACGCGGCGGGCATGTGAATGAAGACATCCCACTTCCAGTCGCGTCGTCCTGCTTCGAGTACGAGTACCTGGTTGTTCGGGTCTGCGCTCAAGCGGTTGGCGAGCGCGCAGCCCGCCGATCCGCCCCCAATGATGATGTAGTCCCAGTGGGTGTCAGTGACTCGTGACATTGCTGCTCCTCGGTCGACTCACAGATCTTACCTTTCGACGACTGGTGGCAGACCGTCCGGACGGTCGGTGGGTGTGTGTGGGCTAGGTGTGGTGGGCTAGGTGTGGGGGGGGGCTAGGTGTGGGGGGGGCTAGGTGTGAGTGGGCTAGTTGAAGCGTCGAACCAGTGCCGAACTACCGTCAGAGTCGGTCCGACCCGTTGCGAGGAACTGATACTGAATGAACACAAACAATGCAGCGAACCCATCGAGTCTTTCGTGAGCTTGTGTCCATGACGGCTCCCGACCCGTTCAGCCTTGACGGCCACGTAGCAATCGTGACCGGAGCGGGGCGCGGCATTGGCCGCTCAGCGGCCATCCAACTCGCGGCTGCAGGTGCACACGTGCTGCTCGCGGCGAGAACCGAAGCGCAACTGGCTGCGGTGTGCGACGAGATCGCAGCTGCTGGCGGTTCGGCTTCGTATGTCGCTGGCGACCTTGCCGAGCGTGACGCGATGGCTGCGCTTGTGGACGTTGCTATTGACCGCTATTCGGGCGTCACGACGGTCGTCAATAACGTCGGAGGATCAATGCCTAAGCCGTTCATGGAAACGAGCGAACGTGGCTTCAATCGCACCATGACCTGGAACGTGACCACGGCGTTCAATCTCTCCCAGCTGGCGACTCCGCACTTGCTCGAAGCACCCAACGCGTCGATCATCAACATCGCGTCGTCGGCGGGTCTCAACCCCGATCGCGGAGCGGCGAACTACGGCACCGCCAAGGCGGCACTTATTGCCCTAAGCGAACGGATGGCACAGGACCTAAGTCCCAAGATTCGGGTCAATGTCATTTGCCCGGGTGCAATCGCCACGTCTGCCCTCGAGATCGTGACTGACAACCACGCACTGCACGAAGCAATGGTTGCGGCAACACCGATGAAGCGGCTCGGGGTGCCCGACGACATCGGGCACGCCGTGCGGTATCTGGCGTCGCCCGCGGCGTCGTATATCACCGGCGCGGTGCTTCGGGTCGATGGGGGAATTCGCACGACCAACCTCGACATGGGAATCGCCGACCTGTGAACCGCCACCTATCGCGACCGCCTCGACAGCCCGGTGTCGCTCCGGCTACCCCAGGCACCATGATGGGCACATGAGCGCCTCACCAGATCTGGCCACCCTGCGCACGATCGAGCAGCGGGTGCTGTGGCTCGCGACTCGCATCATCGATAGTGCGAATCGTCGTGATGACACGTCGATAAAGGTTGGCGGTCACCAGGCGTCGTGCGCGTCGATGGTTTCGATCATGACCGCACTTTGGTTTGGGCACCTCGACGGCGAGGACAAGGTTGCGGTCAAACCCCACGCGTCGCCGGTGTACCACGCCATCAAGTACCTGACCGGCGAACTCGATCCGTCGTATTTGACGACGTTGCGCCAGCGCGGTGGACTGCAGGCATATCCATCGCGAACCAAAGACCCTGACGTGAGCGACTTCTCGACCGGTTCAGTCGGCCTCGGTGCGGTCGCTCCGTTGTTCTCGTCGCTGACCCGACGTTATGTCGATGCACATTTCGGCGAACAACCCGCCGCTCGCTTCTTTGCGTTAGTCGGCGACGCCGAACTCGACGAAGGCAACGTGTGGGAGGCCATCGCCGACCCCGCAACGCAGGGCCTGAGCAACTTCACCATGGTCGTCGACCTCAACCGGCAGAGCCTGGATCGCGTCATCCCGGACATCGCCGCCGAACGGCTGCGACGTTTTTTTGCCGATGCTGGCTGGCATGTGTGCGAAGCGAAATACGGCAATCGCCTGTCTACCGCCTTCACCCTCGACGACGGCGACGCACTACGAGCGCACATCGACGCCATGTCGAACGAGGCGTATCAATCGCTGTTCGCGCTGTCGCCCGAAGACCTACGCACCCGCTTCCTCACAGGAGCCGACGCTGCGGTCAACCGTTTCGCCGACAACTATGCGCCTGATGAGCTCGCATCGCTCGTTACCGACCTTGGCGGGCACGATCTTGGGCTGCTCCTCGACACATTCGATCAATGCGATGCCGAGACTGAACGCCCGTCGGTCCTGTTCGCCTACACGATCAAAGGCTGGGGCCTGCCAATCGCTGGCGATCCGCTGAACCACGCCGCGCTACTCAAGCCAGAACAGATCGATGCCTTCCGGGCAGAGGTCGGGCTCGATCTTGAATCTGAATGGAAGCGATTCGACGCCGATTCGGCTGCTGGGCAGATCTGTGACCGAGTCGGAGCTGATGTCAACAACCTGCCACCTGGGCCGCGCCCGAGCGTGCCGGTGCCGGCGCGAGTCCGAGCGGTCTCAACGACCGGCGTGGCATCGTCACAGGAATCGTTCGGTCGGGTTCTAGCTGGACTGGCTGATCTCACTGGCGTGGGCGAGCGCATTGTGACGACATCACCTGATGTGTCAATCTCGACCAGCTTGGGTGGGTGGATCAACAAGACCGGCGTCTTCAGTCACGAGGCTCGAACCGACTACGGCGGGTCGAAGAGGCTCCTGCGATGGGATCCGACTCCGCAGGG